>JBEGVV010000096.1:0-3203 GCA_041178225.1 Pseudomonadota bacterium
GGCCAGGCTCGTCCTGCGGGGAATGCCTGCAATCTTCATGTGTCGCCTCCAGTTCGGGGATCGGGGAAACGGGACGCGGCGAGGACTCCGCCGGATCGGCGGCGAGGATGGCACAAAGCAGGGGGTGGTCAAGCAGCGGCCGGACTGTCACCAGATGACATTCGTGTCCTGCCGCGTCACGGCTCCGCGCCGAGCGCGGCGGCCTCCCGCTCCAGCGCCTCGACGATCGCGGCGCGGGACGCCGGCGCGAGTTGCGCGGTGAGGCAGGCCACCGCGAGCGAGCCGAGCAAGGCGCCATTGCGGCCGAACACCGGAACCGCGACGCCCGAGACGCCGAGCACGACGTCGTCCGAGGCGAGCGCGAAGCCGCGTCGCCTGATGCGCGCGAGCTCCCTCCGGATCGCGGCCGGGTCGACCTCGCTGCGCGGCGTGAAGCGCTCCAGCGTCCCGGCGAGGACCCCGTCCGCGTCCTTGGCGGGAAGGTGCGCGAGGATAGCCCTTGGCGCCGCGCCGCAATGCATCGGCATGCGGCCGCCAAGCGTCCACCAGCGCACGAGCACCACTGCGCTGCCCTCCGCGCGCGCGAGGCAGAGGACCTCGCGGCCACGACGCACGCCGAAGAAGGCCGTGTTTCCGGTCTCCGCGGCGATGCGGTCGACGGCGGCCTGGGCTCGGGTGCGCAGGTCCCCGCCCTCCGTGACCGATCCCGCGAGCTCGAGCAGGCCAAGGTCGAGCCGGTAGAGCCGGGTGCGCGCGTCGCGCACGACGAGGCCCTCGTCGCAGAGCGACGCGAGGATGCGTCGCGTCGTCCCGAGGTCGAGCCCGGCTGCCCCGGCGATGCCGGACAGGCTGCGGCTGGGCTCGCGCGCGGAAAAGCTGCGCAGGATGCGCACGACGCGCGCGACCGCCCTCATGCAGGCTCCGGCGACACACGCACCAACTGCTTGCCGAGGTTGGCGCCCGAGAGCACGCGCAGGAAGGCGGCCGGCATCGCCTCGATGCCCTCGCTGACGTCCTCGCGGTAGCGCAGGCGGCCATCCCGGAGCCACGCCGAGAGCCGGGCCAGCCCCTCCTCGGCGCGATGCGCGACGTCGGTGTAGAGGAAGCCCTGCCATCGCGCGCGCTTGACCAGCATGTGGCGGTGGTGGCGGAGGCCGGTGTCGGGCTGCCCGGGGCGGTTGTAGGTGTCGATCGTCCCGCATTGCACGATGCGCGCGCGCAGGTTGATGCGCTCCATCACGGCATCGAAGACCGGCCCCGCCGTGTTGTCGAAATAGACGTCGATTCCCTCGGGCGTTGCCGCGGCGAGCGCGCCGCGCAGGTCGCCTGCCTTGTAGTCGACGCCCGCGGCGTAGCCGATCTCCCGGCACCAGGCGAGCTTCTCCGGCCCGCCCGCCACCGCGACGGCGCGGCATCCCATGATGGTGGCGAGCTGTCCCACGACCTGCCCCACCGCCCCCGCGGCCGACGACACGACCACGGTGTCGCCCGGTCGCGGCGCCCCCGTCTCCAGGAAGGCGAAATACGCCGTCAGCCCCGGCATGCCGAGCACGCCCAGCGCATGGCGCATGGGCCCGAGCGCGGGATCGACCTTGCGCGTGGCGCGCGGGTCGAGCGTCGCGTAGTCCTGCCAGCCCCATCCCATGCTCTCGACGACGTCGCCCGGCGCGAAGGCGGGATGGCGCGACTTCACGACGATGCCGACGCCGCCGCCCTGCATCACCTCGCCTGGCTCGACCGGCCGCGCATAGCTGGGCCCGGCCGAGATCCGGCCGCGCATGTAGGGATCGACGGAGAGCCAGCACGCCCGCGCCACGACCTGGCCCTCGCCCGGATCGGGCACGGGCCCCTCGACGAGTTGCCAGTTGCCAGGCTCCGGCATTCCGGCGGGCCTGGAGACGAGGCGCCACTGGCGGTTCACGTCGTGCATGCGTCCCTCAAGCGAGCTCGCCCGGGAAATGGCAGGCCGCGAACTGCCCCGGCCTGTGCTCGACGAGCGGCGGGGGCTGCTCGGCGCAGACCGGCTTCGCCAGCGGACAGCGCGTGCGGAAGCGGCAGCCGCTGGGCGGATCGATCGCGCTCGGTGGCTCGCCGCCGAGGATCATGCGCCTGCGCGCGCGCTCCGCCGCCACGTCCGGGATCGGGACAGCGGAAAGCAGCGCGACGCTGTACGGATGCAGCGGGCGCTCGAAGAGGTCGGTGGCGGTCGCGACCTCCATGACCTTGCCGAGGTAGAGCACCACGATGCGGTCGGAGACGTGCCGGACGACGGCGAGGTCGTGCGCGATGAAGAGGTAGGTGAGGCCGAGGCGCTCCTGCAGGTCCACGAGCAGGTTGATCACCTGCGCCTGGATGTTGACGTCGAGCGAGGAGATCGGCTCGTCCGCCACCACCAGCGCGGGATCGACCGCGAGCGCGCGCGCGGTGCCGATGCGCTGGCGCTGGCCGCCCGAGAACTCGTGCGGGTAGCGCTCGGCGGCGCGCGCCGGAAGCCCGACGAGGTCGAGCAGCTCGACGACGCGCCCGCGCGCGGCCGCGCGGTCCGGCACGATGCCGTGGAACAGCATCGGCTCGGCCAGCATGTCGCCCACGGTCATGCGCGGGTTGAGCGACGCGTAGGGGTCCTGGAAGACCATCTGCAGCCGCCGGCGAAGCGGGCGGATCGCGGCGGCGTCCGCGTGCGTGATGTCGACGCCGTCGAAGAGGATCCTGCCTTCGGTCGGCTCGTGGATGCGCGTGACCAGACGCGCGATCGTCGACTTGCCGCAGCCCGACTCGCCGACGAGGCCCACGGTCTCGCCACGCCGGACGACGAGGTCGACGCCATCGACCGCATGGACCTTGCGCGGCGTGGACAGGAAGCCGCCGCCCCGCAGCGGGAAATGCTTCGTGAGCCCGGAGAGCTCGAGGATCGGCCCCGGGCGCGCCGCCTCGGCCGCCGCCCTGTCGCGCGCGGTTGCGGGCGTCGCGCGCGGCGACGCCTCGCCGGGCCTTGCGCCATGCGTGCCGCGCGCTGGCAGGACCCCGCCGTCCTGCGTGACCCAGCAGCGTGCCTTGCGCCCGGGCGCGACCTCGGCGAGCCCCGGCTTCTCGGCGCAGCGCGCCTCCCGGAAGGGGCAGCGCGCGGCGAAGCGGCAGCCCGCGGGCATGGCGAGCGGATCGGGCGGCTGCCCCTCGATGGCGAGCAGCCTGCGGTCGCCGCC
>JBEGVV010000097.1:0-11929 GCA_041178225.1 Pseudomonadota bacterium
CTGCAGGTACTTGCGCACCTTGGCGATGAGCTGGGCGTCATGCGCGCGCTCGGCGTCGAGCCAGAACACCGCGGGCGTGCTGGTGAGCCGCGCGCGGCGCACGCCAAGCTTCACCCAGTCCCGGATCGGCGCGTCCTTCACCTGGCACATGCGGAAGATGTCGCCGGCCTCGACCGGGCGCGAGAGCAGCACCGTGCCGTCCTCCGCCACGACGCGCACCTCGCCGCCCGCGGCGAGCTCGAAGGTCTTGTCGTGGGAGCCGTATTCCTCCGCCTGCTGCGCCATCAGGCCGACATTGGGGACGGTGCCCATGGTCCTCGGGTCGAAGGCGCCATTGGCCTTGCAGTCGTCGATGACGACCTGGAAGAGCCGCGCGTAGCAGCGGTCGGGGATCACGGCCTTGGCGTCGTGCAGCTTGCCGTCGGGCCCCCACATGCGGCCGGACTCGCGGATCATCGCCGGCATCGAGGCGTCGACGATGACGTCGCTGGGGACGTGCAGGTTGGTGATGCCGCGGTCGGAATTCACCATGGCGAGCGCCGGGCGCGACTTGTACGCCGCGTCGATGTCGGCCTTGATCGCCGCCTTCTCGGCGTCTGGTAGCGTCTCGACCTTGGCGAGCATGTCGCCGACGCCGTTGTTCGGGTTCACGCCGAGGCGCTGCAGCGTCGCGCCATGCCTGCGGAACACCTCCTCGAAATAGACCGACACCGCGTGGCCGAACAGGATGGGGTCCGAGACCTTCATCATTGTCGCCTTGAGGTGGAGCGAGAACAGCACGCCCTCGCGCTTCGCGGCGTCGACCTGCTCGGCGAGGAAGGCGCGCAGCGCCTTGCGGCTCATCACCGCGGCGTCGATGATCTCGCCCGCGACCAGCGGCGTCCTCGCCTTCAGGACCGTGGCGGTGCCGTCGGCGGCCGCCAGTTCGATGCGCGCGGTGGTGGGCGCGGCGATGGTGGTCGACACCTCGGAGCCGAAGAAGTCGCCGCCCTGCATGTGGGCCACGTGAGACTTCGACGTCGACGTCCAGGCGCCCATCTTGTGCGGGTTGTTGCGGGCATATTGCTTGACGGCGCCGGCGGCGCGGCGGTCCGAGTTGCCCTCGCGCAGGACGGGGTTCACCGCGCTGCCCAGCACCTTGCCGTAGCGCGCGCGGATCTCCTTCTCGGCGTCGTTCGCGGGATTGTCGGGGAAATCGGGCACGTCGTAGCCCTTGCCCTGCAATTCCCTGATCGCCGCCTTGAGCTGCGGCACCGAGGCCGAGACGTTCGGGAGCTTGATGATGTTCGCCTCGGGCCGCAGCGCGAGCTTGCCGAGCTCGGCGAGTTCGTCGTCGACCTTCTGGTCCGGCCTGAGCCTGTCCGGGAAGTTCGCGAGGATGCGGCCGGTGAGGGATATGTCCTTGAGCTTCATCCTGACGCCGGCGACGCCGACGAAGGCCTCCACGATGGGCAGGAGGGAGAACGTCGCCAGCGCCGGCGCCTCGTCGACCTTGGTCCACACGATCTCGAGCTCGGACATGCATCTACCTTCCATGGGATGGGGCGCCGGGGCGCGTTGCGCATCCCTCCAGCGACGTTCGAGTTTCGCATCCCGGGCTGGAGCAGGGCAAGTCCGCGGCAGGTCGCGCGCGGCCCTCAGGAATACTCGATGCGCGGGTCGATGTAGGCGTAGAGCACGTCCACGAGCACGTTCATCAGCACGTAGATGACGAGCACGAACAGGATGCAGCCCTGGATCAGCGGGTAGTCGCGAGAGCCGATCGCCTGGATCAGCAGCCGCCCGAGGCCGGGATAGGTGAAGACGGCCTCGGTGACGACCGTGCCGCCGATGAAGGTCGCGAGCATCAGCCCGACCACGGTGACGAAGGGCAGCAGCGCGTTGCGCATCACGTGGCGCCCGACGACGTCGCGCTCGCGCAGCCCCTTCGCGCGCGCCGTGCGCACGTAGTCGGCCTTCAGTTCGCCGAGCAGCGAGGCGCGCAGGAACCGCGCGAAGATCCCCGAGACGTAGGTCCCGAGCGTCAGCGCCGGCATCAGCGTGTTGCGCAGCGCCTGCCACGGCGATTCGTGGAAGGGCACGTAGGCCGAGGCCGAAGGCAGCCAGCGCAGTTCGACCGAGAAGAGCAGGATGAGCAGGATCCCGAGCCAGAAGGTCGGCACGCCGAGCGCGAGCGCGCTCCAGCCGCTGAGCGCGCGGTCGAGCCAGGAGCCCGGCCAGATGGCGCTCGCGATCGCGACGGGGATCCCGAGCAGGAGGCCGACAAGCGTCGCGCAGAGGCCAAGCTGCAGCGTCGCGGGCACGCGCTGCATGATGAGGTGGAGCACCGGGTCGCGCGTGTGCAGCGAGCGGCCGAGGTCGCCGGACAGCGCGGAGACCAGCCACGACCAGTACTGGACGAGCACCGGCCGGTCGAGGCCGAGGCGCGCGGTGAGCTCGCGCACCTGCTCGGGCGTCGCGTTCTCGCCGAGGATGCTGGCCACGGGGCCGCCCGGCACGGCGTAGATCATCGCCCAGATGCCGAGCGAGGCGACGAGCAGGACGGGCAGCAGCTGCAGCAGCCTGCGGACGACATATCCGGTCACGTGCGTCCCTCCTCGCGCCCCGGCGTGGCCGCGATCTCGCGCCTGTCCTCGAGGACGGCGGCCAGCGTGCGCCCGAGCGTGTCGAGCGACAGGATGGTGAGCGTGAGCGCGATGCCCGGCAGCACGGCGTAGGTCGGCGCCTCGTAGAGGAAGGACTTCCCGGTGCGCAGAAGGTCGCCCCAGCTCGGCGTGGGTGGCGGGATTCCGACCCCGAGGAAGGACAGCGCGGCCTCCAGCAGGATCGCGACCGAGGACAGGACCACGACCTGGACGAGGATCGGGCTGAGCGAGTTCGGCAGCACCGTCGTGAACATCGTGTAGCTGGACGAGCCGCCGAGGGCCTCGACCGCGAGCACGAAGTCTCGCTGGCGCAGCGACAGGACCTGGGCGCGCGTGATGCGCGCGAAGCTCGGCACGCCCGTGATGCCGACCGCGACCAGCGCGGCGAGCTGGCTGCGCCCGAGCACGGCGATCAGCGCCATCGCGAAGAGGATGTTGGGCAGCGCGAGCAGGACGTCGATGAACCGCATGAGCACCGCGTCGCGCCAGCCGCCGAAGAAGCCGGCGACGAGGCCGATCGGGATGCCGATCGCGGCGGCGATGGCGACCGCGCCGGCGGCGGTGACAAGCGACGTGCGCGCGCCGTAGATCACGCGCGCCAGAAGGTCGCGCCCGAGTTCGTCGGCCCCGAACCAGAACTGCGCCGAGGGCGGCTCGAGGCTGGCGGAGAGTTCCTGGTGCAGCGGGTCGATCGGCAGCACCCAGGGCGCGAGGAAGGCCAGCGCCACGGTCAGGACCAGGAAGAGCGTGCTCGCGAGCGCGCCGGGATGCGCCAGCACGCGGCGCGCGGTCTCGATCCTGCGGCGGGCGCGGCGGCTTGTCATGCGGCGTCCCCGGGCTGGATCGGGTGGTGGCATGCGCCGCGCAGCGCCGAGCCGGGGCGGGGCGCGAAGGCGGGGCGCTCGCGCGCGCAGAGCTCGCTGGCGCGGAAGCAGCGCGGGTGGAAGGCGCAGCCCGAGGGCGGGCGCGCCGGGCTCGGGATGTCGCCCTGCAGCACGATGCGCCGGCGCGTGGCGCGCGTCGCCGGGTCGGGGACCGGCACGGCGGAGAGCAGCGAGCGCGTGTAGGGATGCGTGGGTCGCCCGTAGAGCTCGGCCTTCGGTCCCTCCTCGACGATGCGCCCGAGATACATGACCGCGACGCGGTCGGAGATATGGCGCACGACCGAAAGGTCGTGGGCGACGAACAGGTAGGCGAGGCCGAGCTCGCGCTGCAGGTCCTGCAGCAGGTTGATCACCTGCGCCTGGATCGACACGTCGAGCGCGGCGACCGGCTCGTCGAGGATCAGCAGGCGCGGCTGCAGCGCCAGGGCGCG
This sequence comes from Pseudomonadota bacterium, assembly GCA_041178225.1. GTDB lineage: Bacteria > Pseudomonadota > Alphaproteobacteria > CACIAM-22H2 > CACIAM-22H2 > CAIOSQ01. The sequence continues at coordinate 3,961 of JBEGVV010000097.1, forward strand.
CGCGATGCCGATGCGCTGGCGCTGGCCCCCGGAGAACTCGCTGGGGAAGCGCTCCATCATCGTGCGCGACAGGCCGACGAGCTCGAAGAGCTCCGCCACGCGCCGCTCGCCGCCCATCTCGTCGAACACGCCATGGATGCGCATGGGCTCGGCGACGATGTCGCCGACGCTGCGCACGGGGTTCAGCGAGGCATAGGGATCCTGGAACACGTACTGCATGTTGCGCCGGACCCGCCGCATCTCGTTGCGCGGCAGGTTGGTGACGTCGCGCCCGTCGAAGGACACGCGCCCCTCGGTCGCGCGCACCAGGCCCATGATGGCGCGGGCCGTCGTGGTCTTGCCGCAGCCGGATTCGCCCACGAGGCCGAGCGTCTCGCCCGCGCGCAGCTCGAGGTCGACGCCATCGACCGCGCGCACGGTGCCGACCTGGCGGCGCAGGATCCCCGCGCGGATCGGGAAATGGACGCGCAGCCCCTCGACGCGCAGCAGCGGCGCGGCGATGGCCTGGCTGGCGGTCGCCGGGGGGGCGACGCGCGGCGCGGGCTCGGCGCGCGCCGGCCGTGCCTCGCCAGGGAAGTGGCACGCGCTGCCATGGCCCGTGGCATCGGGCGCGAGCTCGGGCATGCGCGTCGCGCATTCGGGACGGTCCCTGCCGACGGGGCAGCGGGGATGGAAGGCGCAGCCCGCCGGGATCGCCGAGGGCGCCGGCGGCTGGCCGGAGATCGGGACGAGGCGCTCCTCCGCGCCATCGATGCGCGGCAGGCTGCGCAGCAGGCCGATCGTGTAGGGATGCCGCGGCCGGGCGAAGATCTCCGCGACCGTGCCCGTCTCGACGATGCGCCCGCCATACATGACGGCCACGCGATGCGCGACCTCCGCGATCACGCCGAGGTCGTGGGTGATGAGGATCACGGCCGCGCCTGTCTCCGCCTGGCGCCGCGCGAGGACCGAAAGGACCTGCGCCTGCACGGTGACGTCGAGCGCCGTCGTCGGCTCGTCGGCGATGATCAGCCGCGGCTTGCCGGCCATCGCCATCGCGATGACGACCCGCTGGCGCATGCCGCCCGAGAACTGGTGCGGGAACTGGATCGCGCGCGCCGCCGGGTCGGGGATGTCGACCTCGCGCAGCAGCTCGACCGCGCGCGACATGGCTGCCTCGCCCGCCGCGATGCGTCCATGCGCGACCTGCCCCTCGATGACCTGGCGGCCGACCTGCAGCACGGGGTTCAGCGTCGTCGTCGGGTCCTGGAAGATCATGCCGACGTCGTTGCCGCGCATGCGGCGCAGCGTCTCGCGGTCCGCGGTGGCGACGTCGACGCCAGCGAGGCGGATGGAGCCCGAGACGCGTGCCGTCGCGGGCAGCAGGCCGGCGATGGCGAGCGAGGTCACGCTCTTGCCGGAGCCGGACTCGCCGACGATGCCGAGCACCTCGTTCGGATGGACGTCGAAGTCGATGCCGCGCACGGCCGGCACGCGCCGCCCCGAGCCGGTGAAGGCGACGTCGAGGCCGCGGACCGAGAGGACCGGTTCAGCCATGGCGCGTGCGTGGTCGAGGGCCGCTGCCCGCCGTCCCGCGGACGGGACGACGGGCGCGACGGAGGCGTCCGGTCAGCGGAAGCCCATGGTGCGGCAGACGAGGATGTTGTCGATGTCGAGCGTCACGCCGCCGATGTTCTTCGCCGCGACGATCAGGCCGATGTCGTAGGTGTTCGTGGCGACGCCGAAGGAGGCCTCCACGAGCACCTTGTTGAGGTTGTCGTAGGCGGCCTTGACCTCCGGCCCCGAGCCGAGGGCGCCGTCGACGCGGGCGATCGCCTGCACGTACTCGGGATGCGGGTGCGGGTTGCCCAGCACGGGGTTGTTCGCCACGCGGTAGATCGAGTTCGTGGTCAGGCGGCTCGGGAACTTCTGGACGTTGCCCACGCCGCCGAACGTCGCCGCGAACTTGCCCGTGAGCAGCGCGTCGACGTACTCCGCGCCCTGCTTGACGTCGAGGTCGACCTGGATGCCGGCGCGCGCGAGCGTGCCCTGCACGATCTGCGTGATCGCCACGTTGTCCTGGTTGCCGCCATCGACGAGGATCTTCCAGTCCTTCATCTCGGCGTCGGATAGGCCCGACTCCTTGAGCAGCGCGCGCGCCTTCTCGATGTCGAAGGCGTAGCGCGCGTTGTAGGACGGGTCGGCCGCGGGGCTCGCGGGCGCCCAGGGCAGGGCGGTGACCTGCCCCATGCCCGCATAGCCCACGCGCAGGATCGCCGCGCGGTCCATCAGGTGGTTGAAGGCCTGGCGGAACTTCGCGTTGCGGAATGGCCCGCGCGTCGTGTTGATGCGGAAGACCTGCACCAGCGGGCCGGGGCCCTGGAACACCTGGAAGCCATTGTTGCGCAGGCGCACCGCGGCGCGCGCGCCGCCGCCATAGATGACGTCGACGGAGCCGGATTCGAGCGCCGCGCTCGCGGCGTCGTTGTCGCTGAACACGGTCATGACGACCTCGCTCGCGACGGGCTCGCCCGTGCGCCAGTAGGACTTGTTCGCCGCCAGCACGAGGCGCTGGCCCGGCAGGCGCTCGGCGACCGTGAACGGGCCGGTGCCGCCGGCCTTCGTCTCGACGGTGTCGATCACCGCGGGATCGATGATCGAGATGAACTGCAGCAGGTCGGTGACCTGGCGCTCCGGCACCGGGGCCTTGAAGTTCAGCCGGATCGTGCGCGGGTCGACGACCGTCCAGTCCTGCACGATCGACATCGTCGGGAAGATGTTCTTGCCCTTCACCGGGTCGGCGCACTTGCGCAGGTTGGTCGCCACCGCTTCCGCGTCCAGCGCGCCGCCGCCGTGGAACCTGACGTCGCCGCGCAGCGTCAGCGTGACCGACTTGCTGTCGCCCGCCACCTGCCAGGCGGAGGCGAGGTTCGGGATCGCCTTGCCCTCGGCCGTGTACTCGATGAGGCTGTCGTAGCAGTTCTTCATGATCGGCATGTTGATCGCCGAGAACTGGTGCGGGTCGAAGTTCGCGATGTCCGCGAGCAGCGCGACGCGAAGCCTGCCGCCCTTGAGCGCCTGGCCCGAGGCCGAGGGCGCGGCCAGCGCCGCGGCCGCGCCGACCGCAAGCGAACCAACCATGCCCTGACGACGCGTGAAGCCCTGTGCCATGACCCTGTCCCCCTGTGGCCTGTTGCTCGGGGCGCCCCGCCCCGGGGCACCGCCTCGGCGACGATGCTTCGCCATCCGCCCAGCGGGTGTCAAACCCCGTTCCAGCGGCCGAAACGGCGGTTTCGCCGGGCGGGGTCAGCGCCTCCAGCCCGCGAGGGGCTCCAGCGGCCAGATCGGCCGGGGGATGCGGCGCCAGGGCAGGGTCTCGACCTGCGACTGGCCGGGCCCGGTCGTGTCGACGCGGATCACGCGCGAGGTGATCGGCGCGAAGTACTGGAAGTTCGACGCGGTCTTGAGCACGGCCATCTTGTAGTCGCGGGGCTCGACGCCGAAGGCGCGGTACACGTCGGGCACGTTGCCCGCGAGGCCGCGCAGCTCGCTCACCAGCATGGTGACCGGGCCGACGTCGAAGACCGCGGTCTCGCCCATGTCGACCTCGGGCTGGCTGTGGTCGGCCGCGCGCACGATGCCGCCGCCGACATGCCGCACCCGGCCCGTCACGGTGATCGGCCTGAAGAACTCGGGCGCGCCATGGCCGCCGACCTCCAGCGTCACCTCCGCGCCGGCCCCGGCCGCGACCAGGCGCCGCGCCGTTCGCGGCTCGATCAGCGGCACCAGCGCGCGGCCGCGGATGCGCAGCCGCAGCATCGCCTCGAGGATGAGGTTGCTGTCGCCCGCCGCGCCGCCGAACACCGTGTCGCCGGTGTCGGAGAGCACGACGACGCCGCGCGGCTCGGCGTCGGCCATGCGCACGGCGTCGTCGATGGAGATCGCCTCGCGGACCTGGAATTCGTCGCGCATCGACCATGCGAGGTCGGCGAGCTCGTCGGCGAGCCGCTCGGCGAGCGCGCGGTCGCCGTCGGTGACGACGATGGTCGCCCAGCCGCCCTCGGCGACGTCGAGCCAGGGCTGCATCGGGTAGTTCGACGCCTGCAGGACGCGCGGGTCCGCCGCCTCCATCGCGCGCGCGCGGTCGAACCAGGTCTTCATCGGGTGGCGCGAGGTCAGGAACTGCTCCTGGTGCGTGACCATCGGGATCTTGCGCCAGGCCATCGTCGGCCGGACCTCGCCCGCGACGATGCGCATCAGGAGCTCGGCGCCGATCCGCCCGGTGTCGAAGGGATCATGCGGCTGCGTGCGGTGGCCGACGATCGCGGTCGAGAGCTCGACCATGCGGCGCGTGACGTTGGCGTGGTGGTCGAGCGACGCCACGATCGGGACGTCGGGCCCCAGCACCTCGCGGCATATCTCAAGCTGCGCGCCCTCGACGTCATCGACGCCCTCGGCCGCGCAGGCGCCGTGCATCTGCAGCGCAAGGCCGTCGATGCGCCCGGCGGCGCGCAGCCCCTCGCGGATCCGCCGCTCGAAATGCAGGCGGCACTCGGTGGTGATGCGCCCGCCGGCCGTGGCCCAGCCGCGGGTGATCGGGACGGAGACGACCTCGCGCCCCGAGGCCTCGACCGCCGCGAGGTAGCCGCCCACCTGCCCGATGCCGCGCAGCCGCGCGAAGATCTCCTCGCCCTCGTAGAGGCCGAAGGCCGTGAAGTCGCGCATCGTCGTGGGGACCGGGTTGAAGTCGTTGGTCTCCTGGCCGACGCTGATCAAGCCGAGGCGCATGGTCGTTCCCCCTCCCGCGCGGACAAGGCCGCATCGCTGCGTAGCAACCGGCCGCGCCGCCGACAAGCGCGCGCCGTTCCCAGCCGCGCCGCGCCGGTGCTAGGCTTTGGCTTCCTGACAAGGGGGGGAAACCATGATCGGGACTTCCGCGCGCGTCCGCGCGCTGCTCATCGCCGCGGGCGCGCTGCTCGCGGCCGCCGACATCGCCAGCGCGCAGGCGCCGGTGCCGAACTCGCCGCGCGTCGAGGCGATACGCAAGGCCGGCGCGCTGCGCGTCGGCGTGCTCGCCAATCCGCCCTGGCTGACCGAGAACACGCGCAACCCGCAGCAGCCCTGGGGCGGCCCCGCCTGGACGCTCGCCGTCGAGGCAGCGGCACGCATGGGCGTCAAGGTGCAGCCGATCGCCGTGTCGCACGAGACCAAGGTGCCGGTGCTGGCGACCAACCAGGTCGACATCTCGATCACCGCGCTCGCCGAGACGCCCGAGCGCCTCAAGGTCGTCGACTTCGTCAGCTACTCGAACACCAGCGTGTGCATGTTCGGCCGCGCGAACAACGCGCGCTTCACGGCCGCGAAGACGGTCGACGACCTGAACAAGGCCGAGGTCACGATCGCCTACATCACGGGCGGCGCCGAGGAAACCTGGGTCCCGCAGCGCTTCCCCGCCGCGAAGACGCGCGGCGCGGTCAACACCGGCTCGCCCGCGCCGATCGAGGAGATCATGGCCGGGCGCGCCGACGCCGCGCCCATCAACCGCATCCAGTGGCTGGCGGTGTCCAAGAAGGTGAAGGGCCTCGCGGTGCTGCCGAAGGAGAACGACTGCCAGGGCTCGCAGGAGAAGGCGCAGCCCGTCGGCGTCGCGATCGACAAGGGCCAGGACGCCTGGCTCGCCTGGCTGCGCGCGGTGGCGAAGGAGATCCAGCCCAGGCTGACGGCCGAGGAACTCGCCATCGCCAACGCCGACTGAGCCGCGAAGGCGGCACGCAAGCGAGCGCCCGGGGCCCCGAGGCCAGCCCCGGGCGCGACGCCTCGCCATGATCGAATACCTCGAGCCGATCCTCGACAACCTCCCCTTCCTGTGGGCGGGGATCGAGACGACGCTCGTCGTCTCGGTGCTGTCGGTCGCATGCAGCCTCGTGCTCGGCTTCGCCGCGGGGCTGGGCAGGTGCTACGGGCCGGCCTGGCTGCGCCTGCCGCTGGTCTTCTACATCGACTCGATGCGCGCCATCCCGGTGCTCGTCGTCATCGTCTGGACGTTCTTCGCCTTCCCGATCCTCTTCGGCGTCACGATGACGCCCATCGTGGCGGCCGTCGGCGCGATCTCGGTCCATGTCGCGGCCTCGATCGCGGAGATCGTGCGCGCCGGCATCGAATCGATCCGCCAGGGCCAGAGCTGGGCCGGGCTGGCGCTGGGCATGAGCCGCGCGCAGCTCCTGCGCAAGGTGATCCTGCCGCAGGCGGTGACGCGCATGCTGCCGTCCTTCGGCTCGGCCGTCATCGTCACGATCAAGGATTCGGCGATCGCCTCGGTGATCGCCGTGCCCGACGTCATCCGCCACGCGGAATCGGTCGTCGCGCAGACCTACCGGCCCTTCGAGGTCTACAGCTTCGCGATGATCGTGTTCTTCGCCATCCTCTTCCCGGTCGCGCGGGTGGTCGACAAGCTCTACCTGCGCGTCGGCCATCGGGGGCGCTCGTGACGCTCGACTGGTCGGTCGTCTGGGAGCATCGCTGGGCGCTCGCCGCGGGCGCCGCGATGACCATCCAGCTCACTGTCCTCACCATGCTGCTCGCGGTGCCGGGCGGGATCCTGCTCGCGGCGATGCGCCTGTCGTCGCTGCGGCTGCTGCGCTGGCCGGCGACGGCCTTCGTCGAGTTCTTCCGCTGCACGCCGCTGGTGCTGCAGGTCTACTGGGCCTTCTACGTCCTGCCGTCGGAGTTCGACGTCCGGCTCTCCGGCTTCGCGACCGGGCTGCTGGCCCTGGCGCTCAACGTCTCCGCCTTCAACTCCGAGACCTTCCGCGCCGGCATCGCGTCGATCCGGCGCGGCCAGTCCGACGCCGCGCTCGCCATGGGCATGTCGTCCTTCCAGGCCTTCCGCATCGTCATCCTGCCGCAGGCGGTCAAGCGCGTCCTGCCGGTGCTCGCGACGACCTGGGTCGCGCTGTTCAAGGACACGTCGCTGGTCTCGGTGATCGCCGTCTCGGACCTTGCCTACACGGCGATGCAGTTGCGCTCGCGAACCTTCCGCATCCTCGAGATGCTGACCGCGATGGCGCTCATCTACTGGGCCATGGGATACCCGCAGGCCAAGCTCACGGACTGGATCCACCGCAGGATGGCGGGCAAGGAATGAACGCGACGACCCAGACGGCGATCCGCGCCGACCGCCCAGCCGTGCCGCGCCTCGAGTTCATCGACGTGCGCAAGGCCTTCGGCGACCTCGTCGTGCTCGACGGCGTGACGATCCGCGTCGATCCCGGCGAGGTGGTCTGCGTCATCGGGCCCTCCGGCTCGGGCAAGTCGACGCTGCTCAAGTGCGCCAACGCGCTCGAGCCCATCCAGGGCGGCCGGATCGTCTTCGACGGCCAGCCGCTTCCCGCCGACGCGGAAGGCATCCGCCGCGTGCGCCGGCGCATGGGCATGGTGTTCCAGAGCTTCGAGCTCTTCCCGCACATGACCGCGCTCGCCAATGTCGAGGCCGGGCCGCGGACTGTGCTCGGCATGGGCGTCGCGTCCGCGCGCGCGCGCGCCGAGGCGCTGCTCGACAAGGTCGGGCTCGCCGACAAGGCCGCGCAATATCCCTCCGCCCTCTCGGGCGGCCAGCAGCAGCGCGTCGCGATCGCGCGCGCGCTGGCCATGGAGCCGGAGGTCATGCTGTTCGACGAGCCGACCTCGGCGCTGGATCCCGAGACGATCGGCGAGGTGCTCGGCGTGATGAAGCGGCTGGCGGAGGAGGGCATGACGATGGTCGTCGTCACGCACGAGATGACCTTCGCGCGCCGCGTCGCCGACCGCGTCGTCGTCCTCGACCGCGGCCGCGTGCTCGAGGAAGGGCCGCCACGCCAGGTCTTCGAGGACGCGCGCGAGCCGCGCACGCGCGAGTTCCTCGGCCACCTCGAGTGGAAGGGCTGAGGGCGCGCGGCGCTCAGGCGAGGTGGTGGACCTCCTGGGGCGCGTGCACCGGCGTGTCGATGCCCGC
>JBEGVV010000098.1:0-6370 GCA_041178225.1 Pseudomonadota bacterium
CGCCCCTTCGGCATCCGCGCGATGGATTCGATGCGGCTGGAGAAGTCCTACCGCCTGATCCCGCGCGAGCTGTCGATCGAGTACGCGGCGCTGGAGTCCGGCCTCGAGCGCTTCGTGCAGCCCGCCAAGGGCGACTTCATCGGCCGCGACGCGCTTCTCGCCTGGCAGGCGCGCGGCTTCGCCAACCGGTTCGCGACGCTCGAGGTCCATGGCGTGACGGACGCCGACGCGCGCGGCTCGGAGCCGATCAGGCGCGGCGGCGAGATGGTCGGCCGCTGCACCTCCGGCGGCTTTGGCTGGCGCGTGGGCAAGTCGCTCGCGCTCGCCATGCTGCGCCCGGACTGCGCGGCGGAGGGCACCGAGCTCGAGGTCACGATCCTCGGCAGGCCGCATCGCGCGACCGTGATCGCCGAATCCCCCTGGGACCCGCGCAACGAGCGCCTGCGGGCCTGAACGGCCCGCGGGCGCCGGCCCCTCAGTAGGCTTCCTCGGCGAAGGCCGGGTCGACGCTGCCCTTCCACGGCCCGTGGAAGCGCTCGAGCAGCCGCTCGGCGGGCGTGACGCCGCTCTCGGCGATCTCGACCAGCGGGTTGAGGAAATGCGTCTCGTCCGAATCGCCCATGCGGTTCATGCGCGCGCGCGCGCGCAGGCCCTCGACCGCGATGGACACGGCGCGGCGCGCGACGTCCTGCAGGCTGCCCTTGCGAAACGGCGTGCGCAGCCCGAGGCGCGGCGCGTCGGCGCGCATAGCCTCCATCTCCGCGACGCTCCAGTCCTTGACCAGGTCCCAGGCCGCGTCGAGCGCGCCATCGTCGTAGAGCAGCCCGACCCAGAAGGCCGGCAGCGCGCAGAGGCGCTTCCACGGCCCGCCATCGGCGCCGCGCATCTCGAGGAACTTCTTCAGCCTGACCTCGGGGAAGGCCGTGGTCAGGTGGTCGACATAGTCGGTGATTCGCGGCACGTCGCCGAACTCGGCGTTGAAGCGGCCGGCGACGAAGTCGCGGAAGCTGCGGCCGCTGAAGTCGAGGTACCGCCCGCCGCGATAGACGAAGTACATCGGCACGTCGCAGATGTAGTCGACGTAGCGCTCGAAGCCGAAGCCCTCGTCGAAGACGAAGCCGAGCATCCCGGTGCGGTCGGGATCGGTGTCGGTCCACACATGGCTGCGCGTCGACAGCAGGCCGCTCGGCGCGCCGTCGCGGAAGGGCGAGTTGGCGAACAGCGCCGTCGCCACCGGCTGCAGCGCCAGCGAGACGCGGAACTTGCGCACCATGTCCGCCTCGGATGCGTAGTCGAGGTTCACCTGCACGGTGCAGGTGCGCAGCATCATGTCGTGGCCCAGGCGCCCCTTCTTGCGCATGTAGTCGCGCATGATCGCGTAGCGCCCCTTGGGCATCCAGGGCACCTCCTCGCGCGTCCATTTCGGGTCGAAGCCGAGGCCGAGCATGCCCGCGCCGAACCCGGCGCAGACGTCCTTGCACTCGACGAGGTGGCGGCTGACCTCGTCGCAGGTCTGGTGGATGGTCTCGAGCGGCGCGCCCGAGAGCTCGAACTGCCCGCCCGGCTCGAGGGTCACGCTCGCGCGGCCCTGGGTGAGGGCGATGGGCTTGCCGGCTTCCTCGACCGGCGTCCATCCGTGGCGCGTGGCGAGCCCCTCGAGCAGGCCGCGGATCGTCGCGCCCTCCCCCTCGTAGGGCAGGCGGCGCAGGTCCGACAGGCGGAAGACGAATTTCTCGTGCTCGGTGCCGATGCGCCACTGCGCGCGCGGCTTGGAGCCGGCGGCGAGGTACTCGACGAGTTGCCTGCGGCCTTCGATCGGTTCGCCCTGGGTGGTCGGCGGTGCGGACAAGCTAGGCTCCGTGGATGATGCCGTCCCGGGCCCGCGACGCCGCGCGCGGCGCGATGGCGCCGTCGCCCGCGAGGGCCTGGAGGATGGCGAGCGCGGCGATCGCCGCGGTGTCTGCCCTGAGGATGCGCGGCCCGAGGCCGACGCGACGAACGAACACGGCGCGCGCCAGCGCGTCAAGCTCGGCGCGCGCGAAGCCGCCTTCCGGGCCGGCCAGGATCGCGAGCGGGCCGCTGGCGCCGGCGAGCGCCGCCGCGATCGGCGCGCCGCCACCGGTCTCGTCGGCGACCACCAGCATGCGCCCGGCGGGCCAGCCCGCGAGAAGCTCGCCGAGCGTCGCCGGCGCGGCGACCTCGGGCACCGAGAGCCGCTCGCACTGCTCCGCGGCCTCGGTCGCGATCGCGGCGAGGCGCTCGACGTTGACGCGCTCCATCGCGGTGTGGCGCGTGAAGACCGGCACGAGCCGGGAGGCGCCGAGCTCGGTCGCCTTCTCGACCATCGCGTCGAGGCGGGCGCGCTTGATCGGCGCGAAGCACAGCCAGGGCCCGTCCTCCGCCGCCGGCGGGCGCAGCGCGGCGATCGGCGCGGCGACGCAGGAGGAGCGCGAGAGCGACTCGATGCGCGCGGTCCATTCGCCGTGCGCCGCGTTGAACAGGCCGACCGCGTCGCCCGCGCGCATGCGCATGACGTTGCGCAGGTAGTGCGCGCGCGCCTCTCCGAGCTCGACCGGCACGCCCGCGGCGAGCGGCGCGTCGCAATGCAGGCGGACGCCTGGCCGGGCCGTCGTTTCATCCATGGCGAAGGGCTAGCGCGGATCCAGCGCGCGGGCCAGCGCCTTCGCGCGGCGGCGCGCCTAGCGCGCCACCGCGGCGAAGCGCCGCGCCGCCAGCCCGCGCCCGAGCACGCTCCAGTCGCGTGGCGTCAGGCGCGCGCGCGCCAGGGGCAGGACCATCGCGTTCTCGATCGCGATGTGCCGGTGCTTCGCCTGCGCGAACTCCGCCACGCAGCGGCGCAGGCGCGCGCCCGGCGGCGGCGCGGGATCCTCGGCGACGCGCGCGAACTCCTCGGCCAGCAGCGTCGCCGACGCGCGCATCGACGCATGCTGGACGGCCATCTGGCGCAGGCTGGGATCGAGCAGGTCGGAGGGCGCGAGGCGCTGCTCGAGCATCGGGAAGAAATGCGCCTCCTCGTCCGCCAGGTGGCGGTCGAGGTCGACGCGCAGGAAGGCGAGCAGCGCGCGCGCCGTGATCTCGCGCACGCGCGGCGACGCGCGGCCGCGCGCGAGGATCGAGGCAAGCCCCAGCATCGCGCGGATGCGGTAGTGGTCCGCCACGATCATGTCGAGCGGATCGTCGAACGCGTCGCGCCGGCACGGCTCGGCCATCGAAGCGACGAGGTGCAGGCGGAGCTCGGCGCTTGCGTCCTTCATGGCGGCGCATCCCTCCCTCCCGGCGGGAGCGCCGGGGAACGCATTGAGCGCCAGGGCGGGCATGCCCGTCGCTGCGTCACCTTGTCGTGCGGCGCGACCCCGCGGCGCAGCGCGCCGCGCCCTCAGAGCGACCGGAGGTTCTCCGCCGCCGGCTTCCCGCGCTGGTCCGTGACGTCGTAGGAGACGCGCTGGCCTTCCGCGAGGCTGGACAGCCCCGCGCGCTCCACCGCGGAAATGTGCACGAACACGTCCTTGCCGCCCGCCTCCGGCTCGATGAAGCCGAAGCCCTTGCGCGCGTCGAACCACTTGACCTTGCCGATCGGCATTCCCCGCTCCTTCGCGATGGGGTTCCCGGCGCGACGCGCGCCGTCTTCCCCCGGCGCAGAACGCGCGGAGGCGCGCCGGGTTCCCGGCGACACGCAAGGCGGCGCGTGGCAGCATCCCGGCGGGGAGGACATCGCCATGGGGAACCATCTCGCGCCGGCGCAGGTCGAGGCCTATCGCCGGGACGGCTACCTGCATCCCCTCGACTGCCTGTCGCGCGACGAGGCAAGGCGCCACCGCGACGCGATCGAGGCGTGGGAGCGCGCCTCGGGGGAGAAGGCGACGCTGATCCTGCGCAACAAGGGCCACCTCAAGCTGCGCGTCCTCTACGACCTGGTCCACGACGCGCGCATCCTCGACGCCGTCGAGTCGGTGATCGGGCCGGACATCCTCTGCTGGTCGTCGAGCCTGTTCGTGAAGGAACCGCGCGACGACGCCTATGTCGCCTGGCACCAGGATTCCTACTACTGGGGCCTCGAGCCGGACGACGTCGTCTCCGCCTGGGTCGCCTTCGCGCCCAGCACGCTCGAGAACGGCGCCATGCAGGTCGTGCCCGGCACGCACCGCGCGCCGCAGTTCCCGCACGCGAAGTCGCTGCCCGGCAGCGCCAACATGCTCTTCACCCACGAGGAGATCGCCGTCGAGGTCGATCCCGGCCAGGGCCGCAGCCTGCTGCTCGACGAGGGGCAGATGTCGCTGCACCACGTGAAGATCGTGCATGGCTCGCCGCCCAACCGCTCGGCGGCGCGGCGCTACGGCTACGCCATCCGCTACGTCGCGCCGCATGTGCGCCAGCGCGGCGACCAGCCCTGGGCGACGCTGGTGCGCGGGCGCGACGACCACGGGAACTTCCGGCGCGACCCGGTCCCGCGCGGCGACTTCGACCCCGAGGTGCTCGCCGTCTTCCCGAACCTCAAGCCCGTGCAGCACCGCGCATAGGGGACCCGCGCGCGACGGGGCTGGCATTCGCTGGCGCCACGCTGTTATCTGCGCGCCGTGAGCACGGCCACGGCCTCCGACATCCCGCGCGAGAGCTGGATCACGCGCTACCTCCCGCGCGCCGCGCAGCCCTATGCACGGCTGATGCGCGCCGACAGGCCGATCGGCACGTGGCTCCTGCTCTTCCCGTGCTGGTGGGGCCTCGCGCTCGCCTCGCCCGGCCTGCCGCCGGCGTCCTTCCTGCTGCTCTTCGCCATCGGCGCCTTCGTCATGCGCGGCGCGGGCTGCACCTACAACGACATCGTCGACCGCGACTTCGACGGCCGCGTCGCGCGCACCGCCGACCGGCCCATCCCGTCGGGCGCGGTGACGCTGCGCGGCGCGATCGCCTTCCTCCTCGCGCAGCTCCTCGCGGGCCTCGCGATCCTGCTCGCCTTCGACGCGACCACGATCGCGCTCGGCGTCGCGTCGCTCGTCCTCGTCTTCACCTACCCGCTGATGAAGCGCGTGACCTGGTGGCCGCAGTTCTTCCTCGGCCTCACCTTCAACTGGGGCGTGCTCATGGGGTGGACGGCGGTCGCGGGCGCGCTCGGCATGCCGGCGCTGCTGCTCTACGCGGGCGGCGTCGCCTGGACGCTGGGCTACGACACGATCTACGCGCACCAGGACAAGGAGGACGACGCGCTCGTCGGCGTGAAGTCCTCCGCGCGACGCCTCGGCGACCGCACGCGCCCCGCCCTCTTCGCCTTCTACGCCGCGGCGGCGGCGCTGTTCGGCGCGGCAGGCCATGCCGCGGGCCTCTCCTGGCCCTTCTGGGTGGCGCTCGCGGCGGCGACCGCGCAGATGGCGTGGCAGGCCTGGCGCGTCGACACCGACCAGCCCGCGGACTGCCTCGCCAAGTTCCGCTCCAACCGCCTCGTCGGGTGGATCCTGCTCGCCGGCATCGCCGCGGGGCGCGCGGCGTGACGCCCGCGGACCGCGACGCCTTCGTCCTGGCGCATACCTCGCCCGGCCATGTCGCGCTGGTGCCGGAGATCGAGCTGCTGCTCGCGGCGGAGATGACGCCGCTCTGGCACATGACCGAGGACGTCATGGCCGAGCGCGGGATCGAGCCGCCCTACTGGGCCTTCGCCTGGCCGGGCGGGCAGGCCCTCGCCCGCTACCTGCTCGACAATCCCGAGGCGGTGCGCGGGCAGAGCGTCTTCGTCTTCGCCGCGGGCAGCGGCATCGACGCCATCGCGGCGGCGCGCGCGGGCGCCGCGCGCGTCGTCGCCTGCGACATCGACCCGCTGGCGCTGAGCGCGATCGCGCTCAACGCGCGGCGCAACGGCGTCGAGATCGAGCTCGACGGCGGGGACCCGCTCTCGCGGCGCGGCTCGCCGGCGGACGTCGTCATCGCCGGCGACGTCTACTACCAGGCGGAGATGGGCGACCGCACGACCGCCTGGCTGAGGCGCTGCATGCTCGCGGGCGCCGAGGTGCTGATCGCGGATCCCGGCCGCGGCTACATGCCCGACAGCGGCATCGACGAACTCGCGAGCTACGCGGTGCAGACCTCGCTCGACCTCGAGGACCGGACCATCCGGCAGACGACGATCTGGCGCCCCAGGCTCTACTGACGCCGGCGGCCTGCCAGGGCCCGATGTTCTTTATTTGTTCCGGACGGGCGCCTATCCTCCTGGCGATGGACGAGGAACCGCATCCGCGTCCGCGCAAGGGGCGCGGCGCGATCTCCAACCCGGACGGGCGCTTCGAGGCGACCAGGCGCGTCGCGGTCGACGACGGCTGGGCGCGCGCCGGCGCGGAGGAGGAGGAGGAAGGGGACGCGCACG
>JBEGVV010000099.1:0-6028 GCA_041178225.1 Pseudomonadota bacterium
CGGCGTCGCTGCCCTGCGACGCATCGTGCAGGCGCAGGTCATCTCGCAGGGCGCGCTCAAGGACACCCTGTCCCAGGTGCTCGACGGGACATTGTCGCAGGTCGACTTCACGGGGCTCGACGCGCGGATCGAGCAGGCGCTTGTCGGCACGATCGTGCCCGTCCGCCTCGCGATCGCCCGCGATGGCGCGCTCGAGCAGGTCGAGGGCGACGGCGCCGTCGGCGCCAGCATCGGCTTCACCGTCACCCGCAGCGGCGACACCTCGGCGTCCACCAGCGTCGCCTACGTGCTCGCTGGCGGCTCGGGCGTGGACGGCGCTGATTTCGCGGACGGCGCGATCCCGTCCGGCACGCTGTCCTTCGCGCCCGGAGAGACAAGCAAGACGATCGTCGTCGAGCTGGCCGAGGACGGCCTGCGCGAGGGGACCGAGGCCTTCGTCGTCACGCTCCTCAATCCCGACGGCGTCTTCCAGATCTTCGAAGGGCAAGCCTCGGCGGTCATCCTCGACAACGACCCGAATGTCCCCGAATTCGTGTTGCCGGGCTCGGCGTCGGTCGTCGCTGGCGCCGCGTCGGGCGCGCTGGGGATCTCGCTCGACTACTTCGATGCCACTGCAAGCCTCGTGGTCACCATCCAGGCCCGGGGCGGCGTCGTGGCCTTCGGTGGTGAAACCGGCGAGCTCGTCTCGAAGACGGGCACGCTGGCACAGCTTGGCGGCATGCTCGCGGCCGCGACATTCACGGGCACGGCCGGCGAGACGGCCGGCGTCGTCTCGCTCTCGGTCACGGTCGATGGGCGTCCTGGCATCGAAGGCACCGCCGACCTGGGCCTTTCCATCCGCAACGCGCCCACGCTGTCGCTGCCGACCGCCGCGACGGTCGTCGCGGGAACGCCCGTCGCGCTGCAGGGAACGCTCGTCGACGACGTAGATGGCGGCGACCTCACGGTCACGCTGCGCGCGACGAACGGGCGCATCGAGGTGCCGGCGGCCGACGAAGCGGCCGTGACCGTGCTCTCGAACGGCGACGTCTCGGTCGCCGGCACCGCCGACGCGATCAACCTCGCGCTCGCGGGCCTCGTCTTCACCGCGACCGCGGGGGCGGTGTCAGGCTCGATCTCGTTCGTGCTCGCCGATGGCGACCCGCTCACCGGCGATGCGACGGGCACGCTTGCCTTCGACATCGCGGCGGCGCCGGCCCTGGTGTCGGTGCCGGTCGATGCCGTGCAGGTGACGCGCGGCGAGGCCACCATCCTGAGCGGCATCTCCGTCTCGGACAACGACAGCGCCACGCTGGACGTCACGCTGTCCGCCTCGGGCGGCGCGCTCGACCTCTCCGGCACCCCCGCGGGAATCGCCGCGACGGGCCGCGGAACCGGCACGCTGGGCCTCTCCGGGTCGGCGTCCGCCATCAACCTTGCCCTAGCCGGCCTGACCTTCACCGCCGACGCGGAAGCGGCCTCCCCGTCGCTCCTCGTCACCGTCGACGACGGCGATGCGCGAAGCACCGGCGACGCGGCGGGGATCCGGGTCGTGCTCGAGGTGCTGGAGAACAGCCCGCCGCTCGCCGGCGGCGACCTGTCGGCCGGCATCCTGCAGGGCGGCGTCGTCGTCGCAGGCGCCCGGATCCTCGAGGATTCGGTCCCGACATCCGCCAATATCCGCATCTCCGGGCTGACGCTGTCGAACCCCGACGGCCAGGCGCCGACGGCGATCAGGATCCTCTCTGTCGAGGGCGGCACGCTGTCCAGCGCCGATGGCGGCGCCATCGTGCTGGGCGCCTCGGGCACGGCGCTCCAGCTCTCCGCCGACGGCAAGCTCGACCTGCGCTTCGCCACGGACGCCGATCGCGACGCGGATGCGCGCTTCACCTACGTGGTCGTCGACCCCGGCGCGGGCACCAACTCGGCCGCGTCGGTCGTCGACATCCGCGTCGCGGCGGTGAACGACGCCGCGACCCTCTCGCCCGCGACCGCCACGCGCAGCTATGTCGAGAATGGCGCTGGCGTCTCGGTCGCGCCGACCCTCTCCGTGCGCGACGTGGACAGCGCGCTCATGCTCGGCGCCACCCTGCGCATCGCCAACGTGCAGTCGGGCGACCAGCTGGTCTTCGCCGGCACGGGCGCGATCGCGGGCAGCTACGACGCGGCGACCGGCCTGCTGACCCTGGCGGGCCAGGCGACGCGGGCCGAGTACGAGACCGCCCTGCGCTCCGTCCTCTACCGCAGCACGAGCGAGGCGCCGGCCACGGTCGACCGCATCGTCGAGATCCGGGTGCGCGACCTCGACGCGGGCGCGGCCTCGGCGACCGGCGTCGAGAGCCAGGCCGTCACCCGCACGATCACCGTCTCCGCCGTCAACGACGCACCGGTCCTCTCGGGCGCGGCATCGCCGCTCGCCTATGTCGAGAATGGCTCGCTCGCGGTCGCGTCGGGCCTGGTCCCGACCGATGTCGACAGCGCGACGCTGCGCAGCGCGACGATCTCCATCGCGAGCGGGTTCCGCTCCGCCGAGGACGTGCTCTCGGTGGTGCTGGATCCCCAGCTGCATGGCGGGATCGTCGCGCAGGCCTTCGATGCCGCGACCGGCCGGCTCGTCCTGTCCGGCACGGCGACGCTGGCCCAGTACCAGGGCGCGCTCGCGGCCGTGCGCTACGCGAACACGAGCGAGGCGCCGGGCACCGCGTCGCGCGTCATCGAGGTGACGGTCACCGACGCCGAGGGCGGCGCGAGCCAGGCCATCAGCCGCACGATGACCGTCACCGCGGTGAACGACGCGCCGGTCATCGACGTCGATGGCGCGGGTCCCCTGGCCGCTGGCGCGCAGGGCCAGGTCCTGTTCGTGCGCGGCCTCTCCGCGGGCGGCGTCTCGCTGGCATCCGTCGCGTCGCTCACGGACGCCGACAGCACGGTCGTGAAGAGCCTCAGGATCACGATCGCCGCGCCCCAGGCCGGTGACGTGCTCAGGCTATCGGCCAGCGCGCAGGCCGCGCTGCAGGGCGCTGGCATCGTCGTCCCGCAGCAGGTCGCGAGCGTTGGCGGGACCGAGCCCCTGGTGCTCCTCGTCAACGGCGCCGCCTCCCTGTCGACATACCAGTCGGTCCTGCGTGGCCTGCTGTTCGATTCCACCGCCCAAGGCACCGCGTCCCGAAACGCGGTCATCGAGGTCGTCGACTCCGGCGACGTGCGCGGCTCCGTCGCCATCGAGATCCAGCAGGGCACCACGCCGCTGGCGGCGGTGAGCGGCGGCGTGCTGACGATCAGCGGCGATCCGGGCGCCGGTCCCATCCGCGTCGACCTGGTCGGCGGCGTCGTGGCGACGTCGCTCGGCCGCATCGCGGTCCAGGGCGACGCGCTCTTCACGGCCACCTCCGTCGATGCGACCGCGGCGGGTCGCGCGGTGGATGTCGTCGCGAACTCGAGCGCCAACACGCTGCGCGGCTCGGCCAACGACGACGTCCTGACGGGCGGAGGCGGCGCCGACACGATCCTCGGAGGCGCGGGCAATGACCGCGTCCTCTACCAGTCCGATGCCGCGACCCTTTCCGGAGGGGATGGAGCGGACACGCTCGTCGTCGGGGGCACGGCGGCCCTGGCCGTCGATCTTGGTTCCGTGGACCAGGACGCGGCCGGCCCGGCGCTCGTCGAGGGGTTCGAGCATGTCGACGCGTCCGCCGCGTCCGGCGCGATCGCTGTCGAGGGCAGCGCCTTCGCGAACACCCTGGTCGGCGGCTCCGGCGCGGATGCGCTGAGTGGCGACGATGGCGGCGACGTGCTCCTCGGTGGCGCGGGGGCCGACACGCTGCGCGGCGACGCCGGCGACGACACCCTCGCCGGCGGTGCAGGCGACGACACGCTCATCGGTGGCGCAGGCCGGGACAGCCTCTCCGGCGGCGCGGGCAACGACCGCTTCGTCCTCGACGACCTCGCGGATCTCTCCCCGGGCATCGCGCAGGCCGATGCGATCCGCGACCTCGGCGTCGGCGATCGCATCGTGCTCGGCAGCAACGTCGCCTGGCGCGGCCTCGCGACCGCAGGGACGGACGACGCGCTGCGCGAGGCCTGGGTCCAGCAGGTCGATGGCCGCAACATCCTCGCGATCGAGACCTCCGCCTCCGGCTCGCCCGCCTTCGTCGATCTCGGGACCGTGCTTCCGGGCGCGATCGGAAAATGGAGGCTGGAGGGCGGGGAGCTCGTCGTCGCCGACAACGCGGCACCCGTCGTCACGGTCCCCTATTCGACGTCGATCGCCCCGCTCGTGACGCTTGGCGTCGGGCAGACGACGTCCTTCTCGGGCGCTGGCCGCCAGATCTCGATCGCCGACGCGGATGGCGATGCCCTCTCGGTGCGCGTGTCGGTCACCAGCGGCCAGCTGGCCATCGCCAATGCAGGCGCCGCATCGCTCTCCTCCGGCGCAGGCTTCGTCGCGCTGGCGGGTTCCGCGGCGCAGGTCAACTTCGCCCTCGCGAGCCTTGGCTATGTCGGCGAAGCGCGGGGCACGGCGACCCTGACGGTCTCCGCCGACGACGGGACGATCGCGACGTCCCGCAGCGTCACCCTGCAGGTCCCGAACTCCGTGCCCGACATCCGCCTGCCACCGGGCGGCATCGGCGGCACCGTGGGGACCGTCGTCAGCCTGCGCGACATCGAGATCGTCGATGCCGATGCCGGAGAGACGCTGTCGCTCACGCTGTCGCTCGCCAGCGGCAGCTTCGTCATCTCCGGCGCCGTCGCCGGCGCGACCGTTGCCGGCCTCGGTACCGGCACGCTGCAGGTCTCGGGTGGTGCCGCGGCCGTGAACGCCGCGATCGACGGCCTCTCCTTCACGCCGACCCAGTCGGGCGCGGCCACGATCTCGGTGGTCGTGCGCGACGCCGCGCAGGGCAGCGACAGCGATTCCCTCGCCGTGGCAGTGCGCCCGGGCGCCGCCACACAGGCCCCGTCGGTGGGTACGAGCTTCCTCCTCGTCAATGCGGCGGAACTCGCTGGCGGCATTCCCGTGACTGTGCGCCTTGCGGGCACGGGCGCGACGGTCGGCGACAGCGTGGAACTCCTCCTGTCGGGCGCAGGCGCCCCGATTGGCCTGCGGCAGCTCACCTCGAGCGATCTCGTGGCCGGCGAGGTCCGCTTCCAGATCGGCGCGGCCGAACTGGGCGCCGATGGCGAGAAGGCGATCCTGGCGCGCGTCGTCTCGCCGGCGACCGGCGCTGGCGATCCTTCGGCCGCGCTCGCGATCCGGCTCGATACGGTGCCCCCTGCCGCGCCGACGATCTCGGCCTTCGCGACGGATGGCGGTGCCGTCGGCGACGGGCTGACCAACGACCAGACGCTGCTCCTGAGCGGGACGGCCGAGGCCGGCTCGACGGTGACCGTGACGCGCGCGGGCGTGGGGGTGATCGGCACGGCGACGGCCAGCGGAAGCGGCAGCTGGAGCCTCGACAACAGCGCGACGATCCTTCCCGAGGGCGAGCATGTCTTCACCGCCACGGCGACTGATGCCGCCGGGAACGTGTCCGCCGCGAGCGCCAATTTCGCCGTCACGATCGATGCCACGGCGCCGTCTGCGCCGACGCTCGACCTGCTGGCCGGCTCGGACAGCGGGAACAGCGCCACGGACGACCTGACGAACGTGGCGGCGCCGACGATCCGCGTGAGCTTCGCCCGCGCCGAGGTCGCCGCGGGCTCGGTCGTGTCGTTGCGGTCGAATGGCTCGTCGGTCGGCAGCGCGACGCTGACTTCCGAGGACCTCGCGGCCGGGTTCGTCGACATCACGGCCTCGACGCTTGGCGCGGACGGCGCGAAGTCGCTGACGGCGACGATCCGCGACAACGCGGGCAACGCGAGCAATGCCGGCAGCCTGTCGATCACGCTCGACCGCACGGCGCCATCCGCGCCGACGCTCGACCTGCTGGCCGGCTCGGACAGCGGGAACAGCACGACCGACGACCTGACGAACGACGACACGCCGACGATCCGCGTGACGTTCACCGCGGCGCAGCTCGAGGCGGCTGGCGGGCAGCTCGTGACGCTG
>JBEGVV010000100.1:0-20194 GCA_041178225.1 Pseudomonadota bacterium
CCGCGCCCCGCCGCCGGCGCCGGGGCGCAGCACGACGTGGCGGCCGACCAGCGCCACGCCGCGCCGCGCGCGGGCAGGCTTGTCGCCATGCGCCGCTGCCGCGACCTGCACGATCGCAAGCTCGCCCTCGGCGGGCGGCGCGATGCCGGTCTCCAGCGTCGCGGTCAGGCCGCCCTCGAGCGAGAGGAAGACGAGGCCGAGGGAACGATGGACCCGCGCGACGCGCGCGAGGTGGATCGCGCCCGGCTCGAGCGCGCCATCCTCCGGCGCGCGCAGGAAGTCCTGAAGGACGCCATCCTCCAGCAGCGCCGCCTCGGCGGCGCCCTCGCGCCGCGCGAGCAGGAGCAGGCGGCTCACGCCGCGACGCCCGCGCCGCGCAGCATCGCGGCCGCGAGGTGCAGGTCGAGGCCGACCACGTTGCTGTAGGAGCCAATGATCTCCGGCACGAAGACGGCCGCGGCGCCCTGGATCGCGTAGCCGCCGGCCTTGCCCTGCCACTCGAGCCCGTCGAGATAGGCCTCGCGCTCGGAGACGGAGAGGCGCTTGAAGCGCACCGCGGTGACGGACAGGCGCAGCACCGGCGCGCGGCCGGGCACGACGAGGCAGATCGCGCCGAAGACGCGATGCCGGCGGCCGGAGAGCAGGTCGAGGCAGCGCGCGGCCGTCTCGCGGTCCTCGGCCTTCGGGAGGATGCGCCGCCCGCAGCCGACGACGGTGTCCGCCGCGAGCACGACGGCGCGCGGCTCGCGCGCCGCCACGGCGAGCGCCTTGCCTCGCGCGAGGCGCAGGGCGTGGGCGCGCGGCAACTCGCGCGGCAGCGGGGTCTCGTCGATGTCTGCGGGGGAAACGCGGTCGGGGGCGATGCCGACCTGCCTGAGCAGGTCCAGCCGCCGCGGCGAAGCGGAGGCCAGCACGAGCGGCGCCGCGCCCGCCGGACCCTCGGTCTCGGGGGCGATCACGGCGCGGCGTCCTTCACTTGAACCGGAAGGTGATGCGGCCCTTGGTCAGGTCGTAGGGCGTCATCTCTACGTTCACCCGGTCCCCGGCGAGGACGCGGATGCGGTTCTTTCGCATCTTGCCAGAGGTGTGGGCGAGCACCTCGTGGCCGTTGTCGAGCTTCACGCGGAACATGGCGTTGGGAAGAAGTTCGTTCACCACGCCCGCGAACTCGATCAGGTCTTCCTTCGGCATCGTCTCTCCATCGGGCCGCGGAACCCGCCCGCGGCGATGCGTATAGATCCGCCGCATTTGACCGACAGGGCGGCCGCGGTCAAGGGGGAAGCCGCTGGCGGGGCCCTGCCGGGCCTCAGAGCTCGGGCACGCCGGGCAGCGGGAAGCGCTCGCGCAGCCGCCGCATCAGCTGGTCGCGCACGGCGCGGTAGGAGGCCAGCACCGCCTCGCGGCTGCCCTCGGCGAGCGTCGGGTCGAAGGTCGCCCAGTACTCGACCTCGCAGGCCATGACGCGCGTCATCTCCACGGCCTTGTGCTGGGCCTCGGGCGACAGCGTCACGACGACGTCGAAGGAACTGTCGGCGAGGTCGTCGAAGGTCTTCGGGCGGTGCCGCGCCAGGTCGATGCCGAGTTCCTGCATCACCTCCACGACGAAGGGGTCGATCGGGTTGGCGCGCACGCCCACGGAATCGACGTAGATCCTGCGTCCGTGGAGGTGCTTCAGGAGCCCCTCCGCCATCGGCGAGCGTATGGCGTTCCAGGTGCAGGCGAAGAGGACGGAGCCCGGCAGGTGCGAGAGCGGCATGTCAGCCTCCCTCGCCGCGCGACGGGCGCATGTGGAGCACGCACACGAGCGTGAAGAGCCGGCGCGCCGTGGGACCGTCGACATCGACGCGCCCGGCGAGCCGCGCGCGCAGCATCGCCGCGCCCTCGTCGTGCAGCGCGCGGCGCCCCATGTCGATCGCCTCGATGCGCCCCGGCCCCGCGTGCTTGATCGCCTCGTAGTAGGTCTCGCAGACCGCGAAGTAGTCGCGCACGACGCGGCGGAAGGGCAGCAGCGGCAGGACGAGGCGGTCGACGTCGCCGCCCGCGGCGAGCGCGACGTCGATGGCGAGGCGGTTCTCCTCGATCGACAGGCGCAGCGCGTAGGGGCCGCCGGGATGGTTCGCGGGCGCGAAGCTGTTCGCGTCGAGCAGGTCGGCGATGGCGACCGCGCGCTCGTGCTCGACGTCCGGGCTGCGGCGGAGGAAGCTGCGCTCGTCGAGCTCGATGCGCGCGACGCGGAACGCATCCCCCTCCATGTCAGCGCCGCTTCGCCAGCCGCACCGAGATGGAGCGCGCATGCGCGCCGAGGCCTTCCGCGCGCGCCAGCGCCACGGCCGCGGGGGCGAGGCGCGCGAGCGTGTCGCGATCGGCGCCGACCAGCGTCGTGCGCTTCATGAAGTCGAGCACGCCAAGGCCGGAGGCGAAGCGCGCGGTGCGCGACGTCGGCAGCACGTGGTTCGGGCCGGCTACGTAGTCGCCCAGCGCCTCGGGCGCGTGCCTGCCGAGGAAGATCGCGCCGGCGTGCCGGACGCGCGCGGCGAGGCGATCGGGATCGGCGACCGCCAGCTGCAGGTGCTCGGGCGCGAGCCGGTCGACGAGCGCCGGCGCGTCGGAGAGCCGTCGCAGCACGACGATCGCGCCGTGGTCGCGCCAGGACGCCGCGGCGATCTCGCGCCGCGGCAGCACCGCGAGCAGCCGCCCCACGGCGGCCTCGACGCGCGCGGCGAAGCCAGCGTCGTCGGTCATCAGGATCGACTGCGCCATCGGGTCGTGCTCGGCCTGCGCCATGAGGTCCGCGGCGATCCAGTCCGGGTCGTTCTCCGCGTCGGCGACCACGACGACCTCGGATGGCCCGGCGATCGCGTCGATGCCGACGCGCCCGAAGACGAGCCGCTTGGCGGCGGCGACATAGGCGTTGCCCGGACCGACGACCTTGTCCACGGGCGCGATGCTGCGCGTGCCCCAGGCGAGCGCGGCGATCGCCTGCGCGCCGCCGCAGCGATGGATCTCCTCGATCCCCGCGAGCCGCGCCGCGGCGACGACGAGCGGGTCGAGCTCGCCCCGCGGCGCGGGCACGACCATTGCGATGCGCTTCACGCCCGCGACGCGCGCGGGGATCGCGTTCATCAGCACGGAGGACGGGTAGGCCGCGCGACCGCCCGGCACGTAGATCCCCGCGCTGTCCACCGGCGTCCAGCGCCAGCCGAGCCGGATGCCCTCGCCATCCGTCCATGCCGCGTCGGCGGGCACCTGGCGGCGGTGGAAGGCCTCGATGCGGGCGGCGGCGACCTCGAGCGCGCGGCGCGCGCGCGCCGGCACCGCGCGCCAGGCCGCCTCGATCTCCCGCCGCGGGATGCGCAGGCCCAGCCTGCCCGGCGCGACGCCGTCGAGCTTCAGCGTGTGCTCGAACAGCGCCTTGTCGCCGCGCCGCTGGACATCCTCGACGATGGCCGCGGCGACGGCGTCGACGCGCGCCACGGTCTCGCGCGCAGAGGCGACGAGGCGGTCGAAGGCGGCGGCGAAGCCGGGCGCGCCGGCGACGAGGCTATGCGGCACGGGCCACCTCCGAGAGGCGATCGATCCAGGGCG
Organism: Pseudomonadota bacterium; assembly: GCA_041178225.1. Taxonomy (GTDB): domain Bacteria; phylum Pseudomonadota; class Alphaproteobacteria; order CACIAM-22H2; family CACIAM-22H2; genus CAIOSQ01. The sequence goes on from JBEGVV010000100.1 coordinate 3,586, forward strand.
CGATCTCGGCGTGGCGCGTCTTGAGCGCCGCGCGGTTGACGACCAGCCGCGAGGTGATTTCGGCGATGCGCTCGATCTCCACGAGGCCGTTCGCCTTCAGCGTCGCCCCGGTCGAGACGAGGTCGACGATGCGCGAGCACAGGCCGAGCGCCGGCGCCAGCTCGATCGCCCCAGAAAGCTTGATGCACTCCGCCTGGATGCCGCGCGCGGCGAAGTAGCGCCGCGTGATGCCGGGATACTTGGTCGCCACGACGACATGGCTCCAGCGGCTCGGATCCTCGCTGGCCACAGCCTCGGCGGGCGCGGCCACGGCGACGCGGCAGCGGCCGATGCCGAGGTCGAGCGGCGCGTAGATCTCGTCGTAGTCGAATTCCATCAGCACGTCGTTGCCCGCGACGCCGACATGCGCGGCGCCGAAGGCGACGTAGGTCGCCACGTCGAAGGCCCGGGTGCGCACGACGTCGATGCCGGGCACGCTGGTCGCGAAGCGCAGCTGGCGCGCGCGAGGGTCGACGAAGGCGGGCTCTGGCTCGATGCCGGCGCGCGCCAGCATGGGCAGGACCTCGGACAGGATCCGGCCATTGGGCAGGGCAAGGACGAGCTTGTCGTTGGAAGGCACGGGACCGGTACCGTCGGGCTCGGAGGGAGGGCCGGGGCGCGCCCGGCGCCCGCGGCGCGGCTTATAGCGCCTCGCCCCCGGGATGTCGCGGCCGGCTCTGCGCCGGCCACGGGTCGCCGAGGTCGCTCATCCGGCAGGTGATCCGCGTGCCCTCGAGCCGCAGCGCCGCGGCGCCGGCGAATTCGAGCGTCACCGCGCCGGCCTCGATGCGCATGCCGAGGAGCTCGAGGATCCTCCCGCGGTCGCGCGGGTCGAGGCCGCGGCGGCGCACGGCCTCGACGCCCTCGAACGCCACGCCGCAGCTCACCCGCTCGTAGGACGCGCAGCCCTCGGCGAGCGAGGCGTCGCCGGGCGGCTGCCGGGCGGCCTGGACGGCGCCCGCCGGCATGTCGGCTGTCTCCGGGCAGTTCTCCCAGCGGAAGCGGCTTGCCACGAGGGCGAAGCGCTTCTCGCCGGGGACGAACTCCATCTCCGACAGCGGCACGATCGCGTCCTGCAGGAAGGCCGAGACGACGCCGAGGTCCTCGTCGTCCATCGCGCGCAGCTTCAGGGGGCCGCTCATGCCGGTTCCTTGAGCCTCTCGATGTCGGCGCCGCAGGCGGCGAGCTTGGCTTCCAGCCGCTCGTAGCCGCGGTCCAGATGGTAGACGCGATTCACCACGGTCTCGCCCGCGGCGGCAAGCCCCGCGATGACCAGGCTCACCGAGGCGCGCAGGTCGGTCGCCATGACCGGCGCGCCGGTCAGCCGGGGCACGCCGCGCACCATGGCGGAGGAACCGTGCAGGTTGATGTTCGCGCCCATTCGCCGCAGCTCGGGGACGTGCATGAACCTGTTCTCGAATATCGTCTCGGTGATCATCGAGGCGCCCTCGGCAACGGCGAGCAGGGCCATCATCTGCGCCTGGAGATCCGTGGCGAAGCCCGGATAGGGCTCGGTCATCACGTCGGTGCCGCGGATCGGGCCGCTGCGCGAGACCCGGAAGCCCTCCCCTGTCGGCTCGACCGAGATCCCCGCCTCGCGCATCGCCGCCACCGTGGCCTCGAGCAGGCCGATGCGCGTGCCGGTCAGCTCGACGTCGCCGCCCGTGATCGCGGCGGCCATCGCGTAGGTCCCCGTCTCGATGCGGTCGGGCAGGATGGAATGGGTCGTCCCGCCCAGCCTGTCCGTGCCGTGCACGACGAGGCGGTCGGAACCGATGCCCTCGATGCGCGCGCCCATCGCGGCGAGGCAGTTGGCGAGGTCCTCGACCTCCGGCTCGCGCGCCGCGTTCTTGAGCACGGTCGTGCCGCGCGCCAGCGTCGCCGCCATCAGGAGGTTCTCGGTCGCGCCGACCGAGACGAAGGGGAAGACGATCTCCGCGCCACGCAGGCCGTCCGGCGCACGGGCCTCGACATAGCCCTCGGCGAGCTCGATGCGCGCGCCCATGGCCTCGAGCCCCTTGAGGTGCAGGTCGACCGGCCGCGCGCCGATGGCGCAGCCGCCGGGAAGCGAGACGCGCGCGACGCGCTCGCGCGCCACCAGCGGGCCGAGCACGAGCACCGAGGCGCGCATCTTGCGCACGAGGTCGTAGGGCGCCTCCGTGCTCGCCACGGCCGCGCAGGTCAGGCGCATCACGCGCCCGTCGCGCTCGACGCGCACGCCGAGGGTCTCCAGCAGGCGCGCGAGCGTGGCGATGTCCGCGAGGTCGGGCGTGTTGGCGAGGGCGAGCGTGCCATCGGTCAGGATCGCCGCCGCCATGAGCGGCAGCGCCGCGTTCTTCGCGCCGCCGATCGCGATGCGGCCCGAGAGCCGCCTGCCGCCGCGTATCCTGATCCTGTCCATGACGCCACCGTTCCTGACTGCCCGAGCCTCGCGTAGACGACGCCAGCGTGGGCGAGGAATGCGGCGCGCATGGGGCCGACTCGCTGCCGCGAAGGGTCGGCTCCTTCTAGCCCCCCGCCCGGCCGCCGCTCAACGGATCCGCGGCGCCGGCATCGTCGCGCGCCTCGCCCTCGTCGCGCGCGCGCGCCTGTGCCTTGCGGCGCCGCAGGTTGTCGCGCAGCGCCTGCGCGGCGCGCGCGCGGCGCTCCTCCGCGGCGGCCTGCGCGTGCGGGCCGATGACCTGCCCATCGTCCTTGGCTGCCATCGCCCCTTCCCCGGTCAGCCGAGCGGCGGGTTCGCGTAGGAGTGCCAGAGCAGGTGCGCCGCCGCGCCGCGATGCGGGCGCCAGGGCTCCACCATCCCGCGCAGCGCCACCGGGCCGGGTGGTTCGGGCAGCCGCTTGAGCCGCTGGTAGCCGACGCGCAACGCGAGGTCCCCCGCCGGGAAGGCGTCCGCCCGTCGCAGCGCGAAGAGCAGGTAGATCTCCGCGCTCCAGACGCCGATCCCCTTCACCCTGGTCAGTTCCGCGATCACCGCCTCGTCGCGCATGCGCGACACGCGCGCGAGGTCGAGGCGGCCGGACAGGATCTCGTCGGCGAGGCTGCGCGCATAGAGGAGCTTCTGGCGCGAGAAGCCGCAGGCGCGGATCTCCTCGTCGCCGCGCGCCGAGAAGGACACCGGGTCGACCGCGCCGCCGAGCAGCGCGTCGAGCTTGCGCCACATCGATGCCGCGGCCTGGACCGAGACCTGCTGGCCCAGGATCGTGCGCAGAAGGGTCGCGAAACCCGGCGGGCGGTGGCGCTTCTCGGGCAGGCCGATGCGCGCCAGTTCGCGCGCGACGTCGCGGTCGCGGCGCGCGAGCGCCTTCAGGTCCGCCTCGAGGTCCAGCCTGGCCATGGCGCTCGATAGCAGAGCCGCGCGCCGGAGCGAAGCCCCGGCAGGCCGCCGACACCCGCTTGACGCGGCGGCGCGCAGGCCGAAGATGGCGCGATGCATGGATCGTCCGACATCGTGATCGTCGGCGGCGGCGTCATGGGCAGCGCCACCGCCTTCTTCCTCCTCTCCGACCCCGGCTTCTCCGGGCGGGTGACCGTGGTCGAGAAGGACCCCACCTACCGCTTCGCGAGCTCCGCGCTCTCCGCGAGCTCGATACGCCAGCAATTCTCGACGCCGCTGAACATCCAGCTCTCGCTGTTCGGAATCGGCTTCCTGCGCGACATCGCGCGCCACCTCGCCCTGCCTGGCGAGACGCTCTCGATCGGCCTGCGCGAGCCCGGCTACCTCATCATGGCGACCGCGGAGCACGAGGACCTTCTCAGGCGCAACGTCGCGCTCCAGCGCGCGCATGGCGCCGACACGACGGTGCTGTCGCCCGCCGACATGAAGCAGCGCTTCCCGTGGATCGAGACCGATGGCGTCGCCGCCGCGGGGTTCGGCCTGACCGGCGAGGGCTCCTTCGACGGACCCGCGCTGATGCAGGCCTTCCGCCGCAAGGCCGCGTCGATCGGCGCGCGCTACGTGCATGGCGAGGTCGTCGCCGTCGAGAAGGCCGGGCCGCGCGTCGCGGCCGTGCGCCTCGCCGACGGCACGCGCATCGCCTGCGGCGCGATGGTGCTCGCCGCCGGCCCCTCCTCCGGCGCCGTCGCCGCGCTCGCCGGCGTCGAGCTCCCGGTCCGCCCGCGCAAGCGCACGGTCTTCGTCTTCCGCTCGCCCGCGGTGCTGCCGCGCTGCCCGCTGGTGATCGACACCAACGGCGTCTGGGTGCGGCCCGAGGGCGACGGCTTCGTCGCCGGCGTCTCGCCGCCAGACCACGAGGACGCGGACGCCGATCCGGCGGACTTCGAGATGGACCACCATTTCTTCGACGACCCGATCTGGCCGACCATCGCCGCGCGCATCCCCGCCTTCGAGCAGCTGCGCCTCTCCGGCGGCTGGGCCGGCCACTACGAGGTCAACACCCTCGACCACAACGCGGTGATCGGCCCGCACCCGGAGATCGCGAACCTGGTCTTCGTCACCGGCTTCTCGGGCCATGGCATGCAGCAGGCCGCCGCCGCCGGCCGCGCCGTCGGCGAGCTGCTCGTGCATGGCGCGTACAGGACGATCGACGTCTCGCTGTTCGGCTACGAGCGCATCCGCGACGGCAGGCCGGTGCGCGAGCTCAACGTGATCTGACGACGGCAGCGAATCTTTGACCCGGGGCCGCGCAGCGGCCAAAGTCGCGCGAACGAGAAGGACATCCCCGCAATGACGCCGCCCGAAGGCGATCCGGCCATCGACCTGTCCCCGCGCGTGGCCGACGAGGTCAAGGCGACGACCTGCTACATGTGCGCCTGCCGCTGCGGCATCAAGGTGCACCTGCGAGACGGCCGCATCCGCTACATCGAGGGCAACAAGCGCCATCCCGTGAACCGCGGCGTGCTCTGCGCCAAGGGCTCCGCGGGCATCATGCAGCACTACTCGCCGGCGCGGCTTTCCTCGCCGCTGCTGCGCGTTGGCGAGCGCGGCGCGGGCGAGTTCAAGGAGATCTCCTGGACCGAGGCGATGGACCTCGCGGTGAAGTGGCTGGGCGACGTGCGCGCCAGCGACCCGCGCAAGCTCGCCTTCTTCACCGGCCGCGACCAGAGCCAGTCCCTCACCGGCTGGTGGGCCGCGCAGTTCGGCACGCCCAACTTCGCCGCGCACGGGGGATTCTGCTCGGTCAACATGGCCGCGGCCGGGCTCTACTCCATCGGCGGCAGCTTCTGGGAGTTCGGCGAGCCGGACTGGGAGCACGCGCGCTACCTGCTGATGTTCGGCGTCGCCGAGGACCACGACTCCAACCCGATCAAGATCGGGCTCTCGCGGCTCAAGGCGCGCGGCGCGAAGTTCGTCTCGGTCAATCCCGTGCGCACCGGCTACTCGGCCGTCGCCGACGAATGGGTCGGCATCAGGCCGGGCACCGACGGCCTCTTCGTCATCGCGCTGATCCACGAGATCCTCAAGGCCGACCGCCTCGACCTCGACTTCCTCGCCAGCTACACCAATGCGCCCTGGCTCGTCGTGCGCGAGCCGGGCAGCGCCAATGACGGGCTCTTCGCCCGCGACCCCGCCGGCCGCCCGCTCTGCTGGGACTCCGTGAAGGGCGAGGCGGTCTGCGCCACCGACGCTGGCATCCACCCGCGCCTCGCGGGCGAGGTCGAGCTGCCGGACTGGGGCCGCTGCGTGCCCGTGTTCCAGCTCCTCGCCGAGCGCTACCTCGATCCCTCGAACGCCGCCGACGCCGTCGCGGCGCGCTGCGGCGTCGACGCCGACACGATCCGCCGCATCGCCGCCGAGCTGGTCGACGCCGCCTTCGAGCAGAAGCTCGAGCTCGACCAGCCCTGGACCGACTGGGCCGGCCGTCGCCACGAGAAGATGGTCGGGCGACCGGTCTCGTTCCACGCGATGCGCGGCGTCTCCGCGCATTCCAACGGCTTCCAGACCTGCCGCGCGATCCACGTGCTGCAGATGCTGCTGGGCGCGGTCGACCGGCCCGGCAGCTGGCGCTACAAGGCGCCCTACCCGAAGCCGATGCCCGGCGGGCCGAAGCCCGCGGGCAAGACGGTGGCGCCGAACACGCCGCTGGGCGGCATGCCGCTCGGCTTCCCGCTCGGCCCCGAGGACCTTCTCGTCGACGCCGAGGGCAAGGCCACGCGCATCGACAAGGCCTATAGCTGGGAAGCGCCGATCTCCGCGCACGGGCTGATGCACCTCGTCATCGCCAACGCGCATGCCGGCGATCCGTACCCGATCGACGTGCTGTTCATGTACATGGCGAACATGTCGTGGAACTCGGCGATGAACAGCGCCGGCACGGCGCAGATGCTGACCGACAAGGGGCCCGACGGCGAGTACAGGATCCCGAAGATCATCTATTCCGACGCCTTCTACTCGGAGACGGTCGCCTACGCCGACCTCGTGCTGCCGGACACGACCTATCTCGAGCGCTGGGACTGCATCTCGATCCTCGACCGTCCGATCGGATCGGCCGAGGGGCCCGGCGACGCGATCCGCCAGCCCGTGATCAAGCCCGACCGCGACGTGCGCGCCTTCCAGGACGTGGTCGTCGACCTCGGCGCGCGGCTCAAGCTGCCCGGCTTCGTGCGCGAGGACGGCAGCCCGAAATTCCCCGGCCTCTACGCCGACTACATCGTCAACCACGAGCGCCGGCCCGGCATCGGGCCGCTCGCGGGCTGGCGCGGCGCGGATGGCGGCTCGCCGGGCAAGGGCGCGCCGAACAAGGACCAGCTCGAGCGCTACGTCGAGAACGGCTGCTTCTGGCGCCACCACCTGCCGGAGGACGCGCTCTACTTCAAGTACGCGAACCGCTCCTACCTCGAGGAGGCGGTGAAGCTCGGGCTGCTCGACAAGCCGGACCCGATCGTCCTGCAGCTCTATGTCGAGCCCCTGCAGCGCTTCCGCCTCGCCGCGCGCGGCCATGGGCTGGTCCAGCCGCCCGAGCACCTGCGCGAGCGCGTGGCGAAGTACCTCGACCCGCTGCCCTTCTGGTACATGCCCTTCGAGGAGGCCGCGGTCGACCAGTCGGAGTTCCCGATGCACGCGGTCACGCAGCGCCCGATGGCGATGTACCACGCGTGGCACTCGCAGAACGCCTGGCTACGGCAGATCCATGGCGAGAACCGCCTCTACATGAACCGCGCGCGCGCCCAGTCCCTCGGCATCGCCGACGACGACTGGGTCTGGATCGCCTCGCACCATGGCCGCGTGCGCGCGCAGGTCCGCCTGATGGAAGGCTGCAACCCCGACACGGCATGGACCTGGAACGCGATCGGCAAGCGCTCGGGCGCCTGGAACCTCGACGCCGACGCGCGCGAGGCCACGAACGGCTTCCTGCTGAACCACGCGATCTCCGAGTTCCTGCCGGGCCCCGCGCGCTCGCCCAACGCCGACCCGGTGACGGGCCAGGCGGCCTGGTACGACCTGCGCGTCCGCATCGAGAAATGCGCGCCCGGCGAGGCGGAGGAGACGAGCCCGCTCCTGCCGACGCTTGGCAGGCCACCCAACCTCGACCCGGCGCCGCGCGTGCTGCGCTATGACGCGAGCGCAAGGCGATGACCAGCTACGTGAAGCCCGCCGACGGGGACCGCAAGCTCGGCCTCGTCATCGACCTCGACACCTGCGTCGGGTGCCATGCCTGCGCCGTGAACTGCAAGGAGTGGAACACCTCGGGCCATTCCGCGCCGCTCACCGACCTCGAGCCGTGGTCGCGCGACGCCTCGGGCGTCTGGTTCAACCGCATCCATTCCTTCGAGGCCGGCGAGGGCGCGCAGGGCCGCACCGTGCACTTCCCGCGCTCCTGCCTGCATTGCGAGGAGCCGGCCTGCGTCGAGGTCTGCCCGACGGGCGCGTCCTACAAGCGCGTCGAGGACGGCATCGTCCTCGTCAACGCCGACACCTGCATCGGCTGCAAGCTCTGCTCCTGGGCCTGCCCCTACGGCGCGCGCGAGTTCGACGAGGACGAGGGCGTGATGAAGAAGTGCACGCTCTGCGTCGACCGCATCTACAACGAGAACCTGCCCGAGGAGGAGCGCGTGCCCGCCTGCGTGTCGACCTGCCCGGCCGGGGCGCGGCATTTCGGCGACCTCGGGGACCCTGGTTCCAGCGTCTCGCGCATGGTGCAGGAGCGCGGCGGCGTCGAGCTGATGCCCGAGCTCGGCTACAAGCCCGTCAACCGCTACCTCCCTCCCCGTCCACGGAAGGAGGGAGGCTGCGGCGGCAAGGCGAAGGCGCTCGAACCCGCGATCGACACCGCCGCGCTGCATCCGGCGCTGCGCTGGCTCGACCGCATCCTCTCGCGCTGAGGAGACGCGCACGTGCATCCCGCGCTTTCCGTCATCGTCTTCACCACCGCGTCCGGCGCCGGATACGGGCTCCTCGCGCTGACCGGCCTCGTCTTCGCCGCGGGCGGCTTCGCCGCGATGCACTGGGGCTTCGGCTTCTGCGCGATCGGGCTGGGCACCGCGCTCGTCGCCGGGGGCCTCGTCTCCTCCACCCTCCATCTCGGCAGGCCGGAGCGCGCGCTGCGCGCGCTCACCCAGGTGCGCACGTCCTGGCTCAGCCGCGAGGGCGCGCTCGCCGCCCTGGCCTTCCTGCCCATCCTCGGCTTCTTCGCCGGCTGGGTGCTGATGGGCCGCATCGACGGGCCGGTGCGCCTCGCCGCGCTCGCGGTGGCGCTGCTGTCGGTCGCGACGGTCCACGCGACCGCGATGATCTATCGCTCCCTCAAGCCCGTGCACCAGTGGTGCAACGGCCATGTCGTGCCGGTGTACCACGTGCTCGCGGCGCTGACCGGCGCGCTCCTTCTCAACGCGCTGGCGCATCTCTGGGGGGCGCCGTCGCAGGCGCTGGCCGCCTTCGCGCTGCTCGCCTGCGCCGCCGGGGCCTTCCTGAAGGAGCGCTACTGGCGGTTCGTTGACGAGGACGCGGCGGCCTCGACGCCGGAGACGGCGACGGGCCTGGCGGGCCTCGGCAAGGTGCGCCTGCTCGACCCGCCGCATACCGGCAGCAACTACGTGATGCGCGAGATGGGCTTCCGCGTCGCGCGCAAGCACGCGCTCAAGCTGCGCCGCGCGGCGCTCCTCCTCGGCTTCGTGCTGCCGGCCCTGCTGCTGCTCGCGGCGGTGCTGCTCGCGCCGGTGCCCGCGACGATCGCCGCGACGCTGGCGCCGGCCTCTGCGCTCGCGGGGGTGCTGGCGGAACGCTGGCTGTTCTTCGCCGAGGCGAGGCACAGCGTCTCGCTCTACTACGGCGCCGAGGCCGCCTGAGACGTCCGGAAGGGCTGGGTCAGCATCCGGTCGAGGCGCGCCTCGCCCGGCGCGCGGAACTCCGCGAGGCCGATCGTCATGCCCGCCTGGCCATCGGCGGGCGCCGCGCGCCAGGTGCCGAGCAGCCTGTCCCACCACGGCAGGCAGAACCCGAAATTCGAGTCCGTCTCCTCGCGCCGCACGCTGTGGTGGACGCGATGCACGTCCGGCGTCACGAGGACGAGGCGCAGCGCGGCCTCCAGGCGCGGCGGCACCGCCACGTTCGAGTGGTTGAACATCGCGCACGCATTGAGCAGCGCCTCGAAGGCCAGCACGGCGATCGCCGGCGCGCCCAGCGCCGCGATGACGGCGAACTTGATCGCCATCGACAGGAGCAGCTCGACGGGGTGGAAGCGCGCGCCCGAGGTCACGTCGAGGTCGGTGTCGGCGTGGTGCATCCGATGCAGGCGCCATAGCGCGGGCACGCGATGGAAGGCCACGTGCTGCACCCAGATCGCGAGGTCGAGCAGGACGATCGCCAGAGGCACCGACGCCCATGCGGGCAACGCGACGGCGTTGAGGAGCCCGATGCCCCGCGCCGACATCTCCGCCGCCCAGGCGACCGCGGTGAGCGGGAAGGCCACGCGCAGCACGAGGGCCCCGAGGATGGTCACGCCGACATTGCCTGGCCAGCGCAGCAGACGCGGGGCGGCGCGAGGCCGGCGCGGCGCCAGCGCCTCCCAGGCCAGCATCGCCGCGAAGACGCCGGCGAAGAGGCACAGGCGCAGCGTCGACTGGTGCGCGAGGATGAACTCGGACATGCGATGATCCTAGCGCGCGCCGGCGTGCATCCCAGCCCCGCGCGGGCGGCGGGCGCCAGGGCGCCGCCATGCTGTTGCGCCCCCTGACGCCCTGTGGCATATCCCGCCGCCGCGGGCGGGCCTTGCGCCTCGCCACGCGGCATCCCGGGCGCCGCCGTAGCTCAGTGGTAGAGCACGTCCTTGGTAAGGACGGGGTCGAGTGTTCAATTCACTTCGGCGGCACCATTCCTCCCGGGAGACGCCAGGGCCCGACCGGGCCGCTCCACGGTGGCGCGCATGTCCGCCGACGCGGGAAGACGGCTCGCGCCGCCTCCCCGCGCCGCGCGCAGGCCTCCGTTCAGACCCGGAATTCCTCGCGCTTGCGGCCGTCCTTCTCGAGCGCGACGAGCCAGCGCGGCGTGCGGCCGCGGCCGGTCCAGGTGTCGCTGCCGTGCTTGTACTTCACCGCGACCTTGCCGCCCTTGGCGGGCCCGGTCTTCTTGCCCGGCGGGCGCCCGCGCCGCGCGGGCTTTCCGGCCGCCGCGGCGACGTCCTCGACGGTGAGCCCATGCTCCTTCATGGCGGCGAGAACGACCTTCAGCCCCTTGTCCTTGCCCGACTTGAGCTTCTCGGCCTTCTCCTGGAGGGCCTTGATCTGTTTCTCGATTTCCCGAAGCGTCATCTGCGTGGACTCCATTTTATGGTTCGCGGGGCGGAAACTATTATCAAAGCCGACCGCTTTGCCATTGATTTCTGCGGGCTGGAGGGCCGGGCGTGAATTCCAGGAGAGATAACTCCTTTGCCGCGCGGATATTCAAGGACGAGGCGCCGGGCCTTCCGCGACGCTGAAAATCCTCGTGCCATGCAATTGACGGGGAATGCATTTTCGCCTCCGGGCTGCATGCTGCATGTAAATATCCCGGCCAATTCGGTGGAATTAGGCGGTCGCGCCAGCGGAAAATGCGCGCAATTCTACCGCCGATTGCAGGCCGTCCCCGCACCGGACAAGATGTCGCACCGCGCCTCGTGGCCGGTCGCGAGCGACGCGGGCGGCCTCGTGGCGGGCCATCCCGTGCGATGATGGCCCCGTCTCTGCGGCATGCGGCCGTGGCGCGACGACCGGAGCGACGATGCCCCAGCGCGACGACAGGATTGGCACGCGAGGCTTATCCCGCGCCGCGCATGGCCGGCGTGGCCTGCTCGCAGGCGCGATGGCGCTGGTCGCAAGCGCCGCGGCGCGCGCCACGGCGTCCCCGGCGCCCATCGCCGTCCGCAGGATCGCGCTCGTGCGCGCCGACAATGGCGAGCGCTTCGACGGTCCCTTCCGCGGCGAGGCGGGCCACGACGCGGGCGCGCTGGGCGAGTTCGCGCATTTCATGCGCGACAGGCATGTCGCGCGCATGGCGCCGGTGGATCCGGCGCTGCTCGATTTCCTCGCCGACGTCCTCGCCTCGGTCGGCGCGCCGGAAGCGATGCTGCTCTCCGGCTATCGCTCGCCAGAGACGGAGGCGAGGATCGCGGCGACGCGCTTCGCCGCGCTCGAGCGCAGCCCGCACGTGCAGGGGCGCGCCATCGACTTCACCATCGCGCGCCGACTGCAGGACGCCGCCGACGCCGCGCGCGCGATGAGGCGGGGCGGCGTCGGCTGGTACCCGGGCTCGCGCTTCGTGCATCTCGACACCGGCGCGCCGCGCCACTGGGTGCTCGCGGGCGACGGCCTGCGCGGCGCGCTCGGCCTGCGCGCCGCGCGCCATCGCGACCTCGCGCTCGAGGAATGCCGCCGCGACCCCGCGCGGCGTCCCCAGTGCGGCGCGCCGCCGCCGCGCGTCCCCGCGCGCTAGCGCCGCGCCATCACGCGCCGGCGCGGCGCAGCAGTTCCGCGTGCAGCATGTCCGGGACGTCGATCCCCTCGCGCTCGGCACGCGCGCGCAGTTCCAGCCGGCGCGCCCCCGGGATGCGCGTGCCCGGTTGCGCGAGGATCGCCGCGCAGAGTTCCTCAACGCGCGCGCCGAACCCCTCGCCGCCGAAGCGCGCCGGATCGACGAGCAGGAAGAACTGGCCGACGCGCGGCGGGCCGCCCTTGGCATCGAGGAAGGAACTCGCCTCGTGGCCGAAATGCGAGCCGGTGAGCGCCGCGGCGAGGATCTCGACCATCATGACGAGCGCGGCGCCCTTGGCCTCGCCCATGGGCAGCATGGCGCCGCCCAGCGCGGCCTTCGCGTCGGTGGTCGGCCTCCCCTCGGCATCGAGCGCCCAGCCCTCCGGGATGGCCTCGCCGCGCTGCGCGGCGAGCATGACCTTGCCCCGCGCGACCTTGCTGAGGCTGAGGTCGATCACCAGCGGCGGCTCGCCGCGCAGTCGCGGGCAGGCGAAGGCGATCGGGTTCGTGCCGAACAGCGGCTTCCCGCCGCCCCAGGGCGCGATCGCGGCCGGCGAGTTGCCGAAGGCGAGCGCGACGAGGCCGCGCCGCGCGGGCTGCTCGACGTGGAAGCCGGCCATGCCGAAGTGGTGCGAGTTCGCCACCGCCATCCCGGCGACGCCGGAGGCACGCGCCATCCCGCCCGCGCGCGGCATGCCACGCGCGATCGCCGGATAGGCGAAGCCGTCGGCGGCGTCGACCATGAGCGCCGTCGGCCCCCGGTCCCGCAGCACGGGCTCGGCGTCGCCGCGCACCTTCCCCGCGATCACCTGGTCGGCATAGGCGGGCACGCGGCTGAGGCCGTGGCCCGGCTGCCCGTCCGCCTCGGCGGCCACCAGGGCGCGCGCGACGTCGACGGCATTGTCGTGGCTGGTGCCGCTGGCGACGAGCGCATCGATTGCGAGGCGCTCGGCCTCGGCGAGTGTGAGCCTCATGGTTTCCTTCCCGGTAGGCGCGACCACGCGCGACGCGGCGCCACGGCCGCTAGGAGAGCACCAGCGCCGTGCCCGAGGCGAGCAGGAGCACGAGGATCACCTGCCGGAACCTGCGTTCGTCGATGCGGGCGTAGAGCCGCATGCCGAGCAGGACACCCGCGAGGATCGCCGGCACGGTCAGGGCGAAGCGCCGCAGGTCGCCCGCGTCGACGCCGCCGGCCGCCGCGAGCGAGGCGAGCGACAGGAGCTGGATCGCAAGGATGTAGGGCTGGAACACGGCACGCTGGACGTCGCGGCTCCACCCGCGCAGCCCGCACCAGACCGTGGGCAGGGCGCCGGACAGGCCCGCGAGGCCACCGAGCACCCCGCCAGCGAAGCCCACAGCCGCGTCGGCGCCCCTTCCACCGGCCTCGCGGATGCGGAAGCCTGGCGCGGCCAGCGCCCAGCACGCATAGGCGACGAGGAAGCCCCCCACCGCGTCGCGCACGAGTTCCTTGGGCACGATGCCGAGCGCCAGCGTGCCGAGCGGCACCCCGGCGACGCCGGCGAGCAGGAAGGGAAGCAGGCGCCTGCGATCCATCGCGGCGCGAAAGCGCCAGATCGTGAAGCACTGCGCCAGCGAAGAGCCGAGGAGGATGAGCACCGCGGCCTCGCGCGGCGGCAGGACGTGCAGGAAGACGGCCGAGGCGATCAGCGCATAGGCGAAGCCAGCCAGGCCCGAGGCGAAGGCGCCCAGCAGCGTCCCGCCGAGCACGACGAGCAGGTCGGTCTGGATGTCCAAGCGGCCTCCGGCCGGCCGGTCGGCGGGGCGGGCGCCCTGCCCGCCCCGCGCCGGTTCAGGCGCTCTGGTAGAGCTTGGTCATCACGAACTCGCGATGGCCCAGCGCCTCGGCGCAGGTGTTCCTGCCGTTGCAGGTCCGCACCATGATGTCGATCAGCGCGTCGCCCGCCTGGTCGAGGTTCATCTCGCGGCGCAGGATCCCGGAGACGTCGAGGTCGATGTGCTCGGGCATGAGCCGCGCGGTCTTCGGGTTCGCGGTCAGCTTGATCACCGGCTCGATCGGGTTGCCGATGACGTTGCCCTGCCCGGTCGGGAAGAGATGCACGACGAAGCCGGCCGCCGCCTGCAGCGTCACGCATTCCGCGGCCGCCGAGGACGTGTCCATGAAGTAGAGGCCCGAGCCCTTGCGCGGCTCCTCGGCCGGCGCGAGCACGTCCACGTACTTCGTCTTGTGCCCGATCTTCTGGAAGTTGCCGAAGGCCTTCTCCTCGATCGTCGACAGGCCGCCGGCGATGTTGCCCTTGGTCGGCTGCGACTCGGAGAGGTCGTTCGTCTTGTGGCGGTTGACGACGTCCTGGTAGGCGTTGAACACCGCCATGAACTTCCCGGCGACGTCCTTGTCGAAGGCGCGCTTCGCGCACTCGACCTCGGCGCCCGTCAGCTCGGTGGTCTCGCCGAAGCAGGTCGTGGCGCCCATCGGGTCGATCTTGTCGATCAGGTTGCCGACGGTCGGGCAGGAGGCGAGGCCCGAGGTCGTGTCGGACTCGCCGCACTTGGTGGAGACCCAGAGCTCGTCCATCCAGCACTCCTCGCGCTGGATCTCCGTGGCGTCCATCAGGAACTGCTGCGCGCGGCGGCTGGCCATCTCGATGACCTTGAGGTCGCCATGGCCCTCGATGGCGAAGCCGGCCACCGGCTTGCCGCTCTTCGCGATGCCCTCGACCACGCGCCCGGTCCAGCCCGGCTCGATGCCGATGACGATCACCGCGGCGACGTTCGGGTTCGTCCCGGTCCCGATCAGCGTGCGGAAATGCAGCGCGAGGTCCTCGCCGAACTGCAGCCGCCCATAGGCGTGCGGCAGGGCCATCGTGCCCTTGATGTTGTTGGCGACGGCCTCGCAGGCCGCGTTGGACAGGTCGTCCAGCGGCAGGATGATCACGTGGTTGCGGATGCCGACGCGCCCGTTGGAGCGGCGATATCCCATGAAGCGGATGCGGTCGCGGCTGCGCGCGCGCTTCGAGACGATGGCCGGGGCGGCCGCCTTGCGCTTGGTCACGGCCATCTCACCACCTCTTCGTCTTGATGTTGTGCACGTGCACGTGGCGGCCCTTGCCGGCCGGGTCGACGACCTTGCCGATGTCGTGGCCGTACTTGAAGACCGTGTCGCCCTTCTTCAGGTCGCGCAGCGCGATCTTGTGCCCGAGCGGCACGGCGTCGAGCGCCTTCACGACGATCGTCCCGTCCCCCTCCATCACCCAGCCGGTGAGCTTCTGGCCCGGCTTGACGTCCTCGACCACGACCACGCCGACATTGTCGGCCTTGTCGTGCACGATGAAATGCGTTGTCGGCATGTCGCTCCTCGCGCGCGTGTCGCGGCCCTGGAGGGACCGCATCAGGGCACCCTAGGTTCGTCGCGCCGCGTGGTCAACGAAACCGCCCGGCACGCCCCTCGCGCGCGCTAGGATCGCGCGATGGACCCGGACTCTCCCCAAGACCTCGTGCTGCGCGCGGGCGACCTCACCCTCGAGCTCTCGCCGGCCGCGGGCGGCACGATCGTCGGCCTCTGGCACGCAGGGACCGCGCTGATGCGCGCCCCGGATCGCGCCCTCCTGCGCGCCGGAAACCCGCGCGGCGCCGCGAGCTGGCCGCTCGTGCCCTATTCCAACCGCGTGCGCGGCGCGCGCTTCGCGTGGAAGGGCCGGACGATCGAGCTCGCCCGCGACGCGCTCGGCGGCGACCATGCGATCCACGGCAATGGCTGGCGCCGACCCTGGGTGGTGGAGGACGAGAGCCCTTCCGCCGCGATGCTCGTGCAGCGCCACGAGGCGGATGGCTTCTGGCCCTTCGCCTGCGAGGCGCGGCAGGGCTTCGCCCTCGATGCCGGAGGCGCGACGCTGTGGATGGCGCTCACCAACACGGGCGACGCGGACATGCCGGCCGGCCTCGGCCACCATCCCTATTTCCGGCGCAGCGCCGACGCGCGGCTGCGCGTCGGGCTCGGCGAGATGTGGGAAGGCGACGAGGCCAGGTTCCCGCTTCGGCGCGTCCCCGTGCCCGCGCGCTTCGACTTCTCCGCGGGACGCGAGGTCGACCCGGTGGACCTCGACGCGGTCTTCGTCGGCTGGACGCGCCCCGCGCGCATCGAATGGCCGTCGGATCGCCTCGCGCTCGAGATCTCCGCCTCGGCGATCTTCGGGCGGCTGGTCGTCTTCGTGCCGCCCGGACAGCCCTTCTTCGCGGTCGAGCCGGTGAGCCACGACACCGACGCCTTCAACCATCCGGGCGCGGAGAGCGGCCTGCGCGTGCTCGCGCCGGGCGAGACGCTGCAGGGCGAGATGCGCTTCGCCGTGTCGCGCGGCTGACGCCCGACGCCGCGAGGCACGCGACGGAGGGGCGCATGTGTCCGCCCGCGCGGCGAGCGGACGGCGCGAGACGATCGCCGTCGCACCGCCAGAGCCGACGCGCAGCGCCTGGCCGCCAGCACAATTGCCCTCCCCGTCGCCGCGCTGCCGCGCGGCGCCACCCCTCCCATCCGCGCTTCGCGCGGACAGGAGGGGAGCCAGCCTGGCTCCTCCCCCGGCCGCGCGGCAGCGCGGGTGGGGGAGGTGGCGCGCGCCGTGAGGCGCGCGACGGAGGGGGCAAGCGTCTTCTCGCGCGGCGCCACCCCTCCCATCCGCGCTTCGCGCGGACA
>JBEGVV010000101.1:0-9308 GCA_041178225.1 Pseudomonadota bacterium
TCGGGGATATGCGCGAAGACCGGCCGGCGCGAGCGCAGCCAGCCGACGAAGAGCCCCGCGACCAGCGTGCCGACGCTGACGCTCAGCGACACATGCGCGGCGCCGATGTCGATCGCCACCAGCGTGCCCATGAGGCCGCCGAGGAAGATCGCGAGCCCCAGGGTCACGAAGTCGGTCGGGTCGCTGGCGCGGATCGCGGCACCGGTGCGCGCGGCGACCGCCTCCACGGCCGGCGCGGGCCCGACGAGCGTCACCACGTCGCCGCGCTCGATGGCCGCCTGCGGCCCGACCGGGATGTCGAGGGCGCTGCGCAGGATGCGGCTGACGAAGACGCCGCGGGTGCTCTCCCGCGCGCCGAGTTCCGCGAGTGTGCGGCCGACGACGTCGCGCGAGGAGACGTACACGTCGAGGGCGAGGGTCGGCACGTCGAGGAGTTCCCGGTCCTCGACCTCGCGCGCGGTCGGGCCAATGGCCTCGACCAGCGCCGCGCGCCGCGCCGCCACGGCGACGACGTCGCCGGCGCGCAGGATCGTCTCCGGCGTCGCGTCGAGCACCGCGCCGTCGCGCCGCAGCCTGAGGATGAAGGCGCGCTGGCCGCCGAGCGCGGCTTCCGCCTCGCGCACGGTCATGCCGGCGACGCGGCCCTCCGCGGGGATCTCGTAGGCGCGCAGCTCGACGGCGCGCCAGGCCGAGCCGCCAGCGGCGGACTTCGCGAGACCGTATTTCTCCTCGAGCCGGCGGGCCTCCTCGCGCACGTCGATGCCGAGGATCCAGGGCCCGACCAGCGTGGTCATGAGGATCACGCCCAGCGCGCCGAACAGGTAGCAGAGCGCGTCCGCCACGGCGATGTGGCCCACGAGCAGGGCCTTGCGATCCTGCGGGATCGGCAGCGCGCGGATGGCCTCGGCGGCGGTGCCGATGGCGGGCGATTCCGTCGTCGCGCCGGAGAACATCCCCGCGGCGAAGCCGGGATCGAGGCCGAGGACGCGCGCCACCACGACCGCGGTCGCGATCGCGGCGAGCGGCACGACGATGCCGATGGCCACGCCCGGCAGGCCGTCGCCGCGCACCGCGCTCAGGAACTTCGGGCCGACCGAGTAGCCGATGCCGAAGAGGAAGAGCAGGAACAGGATCGACTTCGCGGTATCGGAGACCGGCACCTCGGCGAACTGCCCCACGAGGAGCCCCGCGAAGAGCGCGCCGGTCACCGGGCCCGGCCCGAAGCCGCGATACTTGAGCTTGCCGACGAGGTAGCCGAGGCCGACCACGAGGAACACGGCTAGGTCCGGATGCGCCTCCAGGAAATGGGCCATCGCGTGGAATGGCATCGTCGTCCTCCCCCTCGGATGGACCAAGCATGGCATGGCGTCGCGCGCGGGGGCGAGCCGATGTCGCGCTGGCCGCGAGGCGCATGCTCGCCTAGAAGGGCGCATGGCGCGGGCGGACCCGCGCGAAGGAGGCTCGATGCAGGTGCTGTTCAGGAACGCCGCGGTCTTCGACGGCACGGGCGACGCGCTGCGCCCGGGCTGCGACGTGCTCGTCGAGAAGGGCGAGATCCGCGAGGTCTCCGACCGGCCGATCTCGTCGCCATCGGCGAGCGTGCTCGACCTGCGCGGGCGCACGCTCATGCCCGGCCTGATCGACTGCCATGTCCACGCGACGGCGACGATGCTCGACCTTGGCGCCAATGCCCGCGTGCCGCACACGCTGCAGGCCTATCGCGTGGTCCCGATCCTGCGCGGCATGCTCGATCGCGGCTTCACAAGCGTGCGCGACGCCGGCGGCGCCGACTACGCGCTCTCGGTCGCGGTCGACACGGGCATCGTGCAGGGACCGCGGCTCTTCGTCTCCGGCCAGGCGCTGAGCCAGACCGGCGGGCACGCCGACTTCCGCGGGCGCTGGGACGAGAACGAGCCGGCCTGCGGCTGCTGCCGGCGGCTCGGCCAGCTGGGCCGCGTCGTCGATGGCGTCGATGCCTGCCGTCGCGCCGTGCGCGAGGAGATCAAGGCGGGCGCCAGCCAGATCAAGGTCATGGCCTCGGGCGGCGTCGCCTCGCCGACCGACCCGATCGGATTCACCGGCTTCTCCGAGGACGAGCTGCGCGCGATCTGCGCCGAGGCCGAGGCGGCGCAGACCTACGTGATGGCGCATGCCTACACGCCCGCCGCCATCCAGCGCGCCGTGGCCTGCGGCGTGCGCACGATCGAGCACGGCAACCTCGCCGACGACGAGACGGCGCGGGCTATGGCCGCGGCCGGGGCGATCGCGGTGCCGACGCTCGTGACCTACGACGCGCTGGCCGAGCAGGGCGCGGCGCTGGGCTTCCCGGCGGAGAGCGTCGCCAAGATCGAGAACGTCCGCGGCGCCGGGCTGCGCTCGCTCGAGATCTTCGCGCGCGCGGGGACGAGGATGGCCTTCGGCTCCGACCTGCTGGGCGAGCTGCACGAGCGCCAGTCGGACGAGTTCCTGATCCGCGGCCGGGTGCTGCCGGCCGCCGAGGTCCTGCGCCAGGCGACCTCGGGCGCGGCCGAGGTGCTGCGCATGCAGGGGCGCCTCGGGACGATACGCCCCGGCGCCATCGCGGACCTGCTGGTGGTGGACGGGAACCCGCTTGCCGACCTCTCGCTGCTCTGCCACCAGGGCCGCCACCTCGACGCGATCATGAAGGCCGGCGCCTTCCACCGGAACCGTCTGGCCTGAGGGGCGCCCCGGGCGGGGCGTTCCGGACTCGACTCGGGCCTGCCGGGCTGGCACATAACCCCCGCCGGCGGCCCCGCGCAGGGGCGTCCCGGCGCATGGCAGGCGCGCCGGCCGGCGCTCGCGGATCGGGCGCAATTCCGCCCCATTCCCGCGCCCCACTGGCGTTCGTCGCGGCGTCCCCGCCCCGGCGTTCCCCGCCGCCATGCGGCTCGCATGCGTTTCAGGAGTTGCGATGTTCGGGCGACTGCTAGGCCTCTTTTCCGCCGACATGGCCATCGACCTCGGCACGGCGAACACCCTGGTCTACGTCAAGGGCCGGGGCATCGTGCTGAACGAGCCCTCGGTGGTCGCGATCGCCGAGGTGAAGGGCCGCAAGCAGGTCCTCGCCGTCGGCGACGAGGCCAAGCTCATGCTCGGCCGCACGCCCGGCAACATCACCGCCATCCGTCCCCTCCGCGACGGCGTCATCGCCGACTTCGAGGTGGCGGAGGAGATGATCAAGCACTTCATCCGCAAGGTGCACAACCGCCGCACCTTCGCCTCGCCCCAGGTCATCGTCTGCGTGCCGTCCGGCTCGACCGCGGTCGAGCGCCGCGCGATCCAGGAATCCGCCGAGGCCGCGGGCGCGCGCCGCGTCTTCCTGATCGAGGAGCCGATGGCCGCCGCGATCGGCGCAGGCCTGCCCGTCACCGAGCCGACCGGGTCGATGGTCGTCGACATCGGCGGCGGCACGACCGAGGTCGCGGTGCTGTCGCTCGGCGGCATCGTGTACTCGCGGTCGGTGCGCGTCGGCGGCGACAAGATGGACGAGGCCATCATCGGCTACATCCGCCGCAACCATAACCTCCTCGTCGGCGAGTCCTCGGCCGAGCGCATCAAGAAGGAGATCGGCTCCGCCGCCGCGCCCGAGGATGGCGACGGCAGGCTGATGGAGATCAAGGGGCGCGACCTTATGAACGGCGTGCCGAAGGAACTGCTCATCTACGAGCGGCAGATCGCGGAGAGCCTCGCGGAGCCGGTCTCGAACATCGTCGAGGCGGTCAAGGTCGCGCTCGAGCACACGGCCCCCGAGCTGTCGGCGGACATCGTCGACAAGGGCATCGTGCTGACCGGCGGCGGCGCGCTGCTGTCGAACCTCGACATCGTCCTGCGCAACGCCACCGGCCTGCCGGTCTCGGTCGCCGACGATCCGCTGACCTGCGTGGCGCTCGGCACCGGGCGCTGCCTTGAGGAGATGAAGACGCTGCGCAACGTCCTCATCTCGATGTACTGAGGAGCGCGCGGACGCGACGATTCGCGGACGCTGCGCGAAGCGGGCTGGCGGGCCCGCGACCTGACCGACGCGAGGCGAGCACGTGGCTTTCAGGCGACAGGGAAGCGTGATGCGACTGGCCGCCCCGTTCCGCGGGCTGGCCCAGCGAAACGCCGCGCTCGGCCTCGTCCTGCTCTGCGCCGTGCTGATCGTCGTCGGCCGCGCCGAGCCGCGGCTGCTCGAGCGCCTGCGCACCCTCGTCCTCGACGTCGCCGGCCCCGTCGCCGACGCCGTCTCGCAGCCCGTCGTCGCCAGCCAGCGCGTCGCCGACCGCATCGCGGAGCTGCTCTCGCTCCATTCCGAGAACGCGATCCTGCGCGAGGAGAACGCCCGGCTCGCCCAGTGGCAGGTGGTCGCGCGCTCGCTCGACGCGGAGAACCGCGAGCTGCGCCGGCTCCTCCAGGTGCCCGGCGACCCGCCGCTCGGCTTCGTGACCGGCCGCGTGGTCGCCAATTCCGGCGGCTCCTTCGTGCACTCCGTCCTCGTCCTCGCCGGCTCGGGCGACGGCGCCGCCAAGGGCCACGTGGCGGTCGCCGCCGAGGGCCTCGTCGGCCGCGTCACGGAGATCGGCGAGCGCGCCGCGCGCGTGCTGCTGCTCACCGACATGAACTCGAACGTCCCCGTCGTGCTCGAGCGCGGCCGCGAGCGCGCCATCGCGGCCGGCGACAATTCCGGACGCCTGCGCCTGCTCTTCCTCGCGCCGGCCGCGCAGCCGCAGATCGGCGACCGCATCGTCACCTCCGGCCATGGCGGCGTCTTCCCGCCGGGCATCCCGGTCGGCGCGGTGGTCGGCTTCCGCGACGGCGTCGCGCTCGTCCAGCCCTTCGTCGAGGCGGCGCGGCTCGAATACGTGCGCCTCGTCGACTACGGCCTCGGCGGCATCCTCCCGCAGCCCGCGCCGCCGCCGGCGCGGTCGCGCGGCAGATGAGGGCGCCGCTCCTCCAGCGCGTCGACACCTGGCTGAGACAGGCCCTGCCGGGCCTGCTCACCCTCCTTCTCGTCCTGCTATCCGTCGCGCCGCTGCGCCTGCCCGACTACGCGGCGGTGACGCCGGGGCTGGTGCTGATCTCGGTCTTCTACTGGACGGTCCACCGCCCGGACCTCTTCCGGCCATGGCATGCCTGCATCCTCGGCCTTCTGGACGACGTGCTGTCCGGGAGCGCGCTGGGCGTGAACGCTATGGTGCTCGTCCTCGTGCACTGGAGCGTCGTCGCGCAGCACCGGTTCTTCGTCGGCAAGGGCTTCGCGCTGGTCTGGAGCGTCTTCGGCGTCGTGGCGCCGCTCGCGATCGCGCTCACCGCGATGCTGTCGCTGCTGGCCGCGCGCGTCGCGCCCGATCCGGCCATCGTGCTGGTGCAGGCGCTCCTCACCATCGCGCTCTACCCGCCGGTGGCCTGGCTGCTGGGTCGCGCGCAGCGCCTCTTCCTGGCGGGGCTCTGAACCCATGGCCCGCGAGCAGGGACGCGCGAGGACCTTCACGCGCCGGTCGCTCCTCCTGCTGGGCGGCCAGCTCGGCCTGTTCGGCCTGCTGGCGGGGCGGCTCTACTGGCTGCAGGTCGTGGAGAGCGAGAAGTACCAGACGCTCTCCGACACGAACCGCATCAGCCTGAGGCTGGTGCCGCCGGTGCGCGGCCGCATCCTCGACCGCGAGGGCGAGCCGCTGGCCGTCAACCGGCCCAACTACCGCATCGTCGTGGTCCCCGAGCTGACCGGCAATGTCGGCGCGACGCTCGACGCGCTCGCGACCCTGCTGCCGGTCGGCGACGCGGACCGGCGCCGGATCATGCGCGACGTGGCGCGCAAGCGACGCTTCCTGCCGATCGTCGTGAAGGAGAACCTGTCCTGGGAGGATGTCGGCCGCGTCGCGGTCAACACGCAGGACCTGCCCGGCGTGCAGTTCGACGTCGGCTTCGCGCGCGAATACCCGCGCGGCATGGATTTCGCCCATGTCGTCGGATACGTCGCGCCGCCCGCAGAGGCGGACCTGACCGGCGACCCGCTGCTCGAGCTCCCCGACTTCCGGATTGGCCGCAACGGCATCGAGCGCGTCTACGACCTCGCCATGCGCGGTCGCGGCGGCACCAGCCAGCTGGAGGTCAACGCGGTCGGCAGGCCGATCCGCGAGCTCGACCGCGTCGAGGGGGATCCCGGCCAGGACGTGGCGCTGACGATCGACGCGGGGCTGCAGCGCTTCTGCATGCAGCGCCTCTCGCAGGAGGAGAGCGCCGCCGCCGTGGTCATGGAGGTCGACACAGGCGAGGTCCTCGCCGCGGCCTCGTGGCCGAGCTTCGATCCGAACGAATTCTCGACCGGGATCCCGGCGGGGCTTTGGCGCGAGCTGCTCGCCGACACCCGAGGGCCGCTGACGAACAAGGTCGTGTCGGGCCAGTACGCGCCCGGCTCCACGTACAAGATGGCGGTGGCGCTGGCGGGGCTCGAGGCCGGCGCGATCGCGCCGGACCATCGCATCCACTGCCCCGGGCACATGGACCTCGGCGACAACCGCTTCCATTGCTGGCGCCGCGGCGGGCATGGCGCCGTCGACATGGTCGAGGCCATCCAGCAATCCTGCGACGTCTATTTCTACGAGCTCGCGCGCCGCGTGGGCATCGACCGCATCGCCGCGATGTCGCGGCGGCTCGGCCTTGGCCAGGCGCTGGGCATCGACCTTCCCGGCGAGCGCGCGGGGCTGATGCCGACGCGCGCGTGGAAGGAGGCGATCCATGGCAAGCCGTGGGCGCAGGGCGACACGCTCGTCGCCGGGATCGGCCAGGGCTTCGTGCTCGCCACGCCCCTGCAGCTGGCCGTCATGACGGCCCGGATGGCGAATGGTGGCCGCGCCGTCGAGCCGCATTTCGCGCGCCAGCGGATCGAGGGTGGCTCGCTCCTCGACCGCGTTGAGGAGGAGGCGCCCTCGCTCGGCATCCCGCAGAGGCACCTCGCCGTCGTCCTGAAGGCGATGTCGAGCGTGGTCAACGACCCGCGCGGCACCGCCTTCCGTGCGCGCATCGACGAGCCCGAGCTCGCCATGGGCGGCAAGACCGGGACCTCGCAGGTGCGCCGGATCACCGCCCAGGAGCGCGCCACCGGCATGCGCCGCCCCCACGAGGTGCCCTGGAACGAGCGCGACCACGCGCTCTTCGTCGGCTACGCGCCGGTGCGCGACCCGCGCTATGCCTGCGCCGTGATCGTCGAGCATGGAGGCGGCGGGTCGGCCGTCGCCGCGCCCATCGCGCGCGACATCCTGCTCGAGGCGCAGAGGCGCGACAGCGCCGGCCGGGCCGCGCGCCGCGCGCGCGCCACCGGCCCGGCGCCGACCTGAGGGAGGGAACGCATGGGCCTGCGCGCGCTGTTCTCCGGCCGGGCCGACGAACCGGGCCTCCTCGACAAGCTCCTCGCGGTCAACTGGGGCCTCGTGCTGCTGATCGCGCTCGTCTCGTGCATCGGGTTCGCCATGCAGTACTCGGCGGCGGGCGGCAGCATGGAGCCCTGGGCGGGGCGGCAGGTCATGCGCTTCGGCGCCGGGCTGGTCCTGATGCTGGTCGCGGCGATGGTGCACCTGCGCTGGTGGCACGCGCTCGCCTATCCGGTCTACGCGGCGGGCCTCCTGCTGCTGGTCGCCGTCGAGGTGGTCGGGCGCATCGGCATGGGCGCGCAGCGCTGGATCGACCTCGGCTTCTTCCAGTTCCAGCCCACCGAACTGATGAAGCTCGGCCTCGTGCTCGTCCTCGCGCGCTACTTCCACGCCCTGACGCAGGACGAGGTGCGCAAGCCGCTCCGGCTCGCCTGGCCGGTGCTCCTCGGCGTGGTGCCGGCCGTGCTCGTCGCCAAGCAGCCGGATCTCGGCTCCGCGCTGCTGCTGCTGATCCTGACCGCGGCGCTGCTCTTCCTCGCCGGCGTGAGGCTGTGGAAGTTCGCGGCCGTCGCCGCGGTCGTGCTGGCCGCCCTGCCGCTGGCATGGTCGCGGCTGCGCGACTACCAGAAGCAGCGCGTCCTGGTCTTCCTCGATCCCGAGAACGACCCCCTGGGATCGGGCTACCACATCATCCAGTCGAAGATCGCGCTGGGGTCGGGCGGGGTCTGGGGCAAGGGCTTCATGCAGGGGACCCAGTCCTACCTGCAGTTCCTGCCCGAGAAGCAGACCGACTTCATCTTCACGATGTACGCCGAGGAATTCGGCCTCGTCGGCGGGATCGTGCTCCTGGCGCTCTATGCCGCGATCCTGGTCTACGGGACGATGATCGCCCTGGTCGCGCGCAGCCAGTTCGGCCGCCTTCTCGCCTCGGGCATCATGGTGGCCTTCTGGGTCTACGCCTTCATCAACATGGCGATGGTGACCGGCATGATCCCGGTCGTGGGCGAGCCGCTGCCCTTCGTGTCCTATGGCGGCAGCGCGCTGATGTCGCTGCTGGTCAGCTTCGGCCTGGTCATCAACGTCTATGTCCACCGCAACGCCCAGATCGGGCGGAGCGGGGACGAGGGCGCGCCCTGAACTGGGCCGGGCGGGCCGGGCCGCGCCCCGCGGCTGTGGAAAAGCCGAAACCCCTGTCGACAAGCCCCGGGCGGCTTGGTATATCGCCGGCCCGATCGCGGAATCGCGTGGGCGCTTAGCTCAGTTGGTAGAGCAGCTGACTCTTAATCAGCGGGTCATAGGTTCGAGCCCTATAGCGCCCACCATTCCGGCGATCCGAAGCACGACAGGCCGATCGGCCGGGAGCCTCCACTCCGGCGACCCGCCGGTGCAGGCGGCAAGCCGCTACGCCAGATCGCCCGCTCAGCGCCCCGTCATTGCCGATGCCAGCCTGGAGCCCAGCCGCTCGTCGCAGGCCTGCAGGCACCGGAAGGCGATATCCGGACTGCCGTAGAGCAGGGCCAGCACCGCGAGCTTGGCGAGCGACGGCGTCTCGAGGCCGCTCCAGCGCGAGATTTCGCGGACGAACATCGCGTCGCCCCAGAGGTGCCAGGAGGCGAAGTAGGGATCCCTGTTCATAACCACGGGGCGCAAGGCGCGTCCCGCTATGTCCACGAACTTGTGCAGCATGAAGCCCTGGCCGCGCAGTTCGCGGTCGACATCCGCGAACAGCGGCTGGTTCTCGTAGATGGGCGCGAACTCGACCTCGGAGACGATGGCGACCGCGGACGCAAGGCTGGCCACCGCGCCACGGAATGCGTCCAGCTCCGCGCCCTGTATGTCAATCTTCACGAAGTCGATCGCCCCGAACCGGCCTTCGGCCGCGAGCGCGTCGATGGAGACGGTCTCGACCTGCGCGGTGTCCCGCAGGTAGGCCACCTCCAG
>JBEGVV010000102.1:0-43934 GCA_041178225.1 Pseudomonadota bacterium
GCGCATGAGCGCCGGGACCGCGCGAGGCGGCGCCGCGCCGCTCGCCGACCGGCTCGCCACGCGGATCCGCGCGCATGGCCCGATAGGCGTCGACGCGTGGATGGCGGCCTGCCTCGGCGACCCGCGCCATGGCTACTACGCCGGCGCGCGCGGTGGCGCCGGCCCGATCGGCGCCGCGGGCGACTTCGTCACCGCGCCCGAGGTGAGCCAGGTCTTCGGCGAGCTGCTTGGCGCCTGGGCGGCGGCGACCTGGGAGCTCGCCGGCAGCCCCTCGCCCGTTCGCCTCGTCGAGCTCGGCCCGGGGCGCGGCACGCTGATGGCCGACGCGCTGCGCGCCACCGCGCGGCCCGCGCCGGGCTTCCACCGCGCGCTCGACCTGCACCTGGTCGAGGTCAATCCCGCGCTACGCGCCGCGCAGGCCCTTGCCATCGGCCGCCACGCGACATGGCACGACTCCATCGACGACATCCCCGCCGGGCCGGCGATCTTCCTCGCCAACGAGTTCCTCGACGCGCTGCCCGTGCGCCAGCTGGTGTTCCGCGCGGGCGCCTGGCGCGAGCGCATGGTCGGCCTCGACGCCGCAGGCCGCTTCGCCTTCCGCGATGGCCCGGTCGTCGAGGCGCCCGCGCTGGAGCCCGGGCAGGAGCACCCGGGCGAGGGCGACGTGGTCGAGCTGCCGGAGGCCGCGCGCGACGTCGTCGCGGCGATCGCCGGGCGCGTCGCGCGCGAGGGCGGCGCGGCGCTCTTCGTCGACTACGGCCCGATGGCGAGCGGCATCGGCGACACGCTCCAGGGCCTGCGCCGGCACGCGATGGCGGACCCGCTGGAGCGTCCGGGGGAGACCGACCTCACCGTGCATGTCGACATGGCGGCGATGGCGCGCGCCGCGCGGCGGGCCGGCGCGCAGGCCTGGGGGCCGGTGCCGCAGGGCGTCTTCCTCCCGCGCCTCGGGCTGCACGCGCGCGCCGCCGCCCTCGCCCGCGGCGCCACGCCCGCCCAGCGCGAGGCGCTGCGGGTCGCATGCGCGAGGTTGATCGGCGACGCGGAGATGGGCAGCCTGTTCAAGGCGATGGCCGTCGGCGCGCCGGGACTGCCGGCCACGCCAGGCTTCGACGCCACGCCTCCATCGGGATGAGCCACGCATGCCCAGGCTGACCACAGGATTGCTGAACCGCATCGAGGGCGTGCGCCATGCCTTCTTCACGCGCAACGGCGGCGTCAGCCAGGGCATCTACGCCAGCAACAATTGCGGCTTCGGCTCGCGCGACGACGCGAAGGCCGTGGCGGAGAACCGCGCGCGCGCGATGCGGCGCATCGACGCCGACCCCGCCAGGCTCGTGACGCTCTCGCAGGTCCATTCCGCCGACGTCGTCGAGGTGAAGGCGCCCTGGCGACGGGAGGACGCGCCCCGCGCGGACGCCATGGTCACCTCGGTCCCCGGCATCGTGCTCGGCATCCTGACCGCGGATTGCGCGCCCGTGCTGTTCGCCGACGCCGAGGCGCGAGTGGTCGGCGCGGCGCATGCGGGCTGGCGCGGCGCGCTCTCCGGCGTGCTCGAGGCGACGGTCGCGGCGATGTGCCGGATGGGCGCCTCGGCGGATCGCATGTCGGCCGCCATCGGCCCCGCGATCGGCCGCGCCTCCTACGAGGTCGGCCCGGAATTCCCGACGCCCTTCCTTGCCCAGGATCCCGCGAACGCCGCCTTCTTCTTCCCGGCCGAGGCTCCGGGACGGCATCTCTTCGACCTCAAGGGCTATGCCGCCGCGCGGCTCGCGGGGATCGGCCTCGCGGACGTCGCCGTGCTGCCGAACGACACCAGGCTCGAGAACCGGCGCTTCTTCAGCTACCGGCGCTCCTGCGTCCGGGGCGAGCCGGACTACGGGCGCCAGCTTTCCGCGATCCTGATCGAGGGGTGAACGCGGGCGATGCCTCACCTGTTCATCATCGCCCTGGCGGCCGTCCTGCTCTCGGTCTTCGCCTGTGCCGTCCTCTAGGACCGTCCTCGCCTGGCTGCTGGCACTGCTCGTCGCGGCCTGCGGGCACCTGCCAAGGCCCTTCCAGCCCGACGACAAGTCGGTGGAGAACCCGCTCCTGGTGCTCGGCGACAGGGCCGGCATCGTCGTCATGCCGCTCGCCGGCGTCGCGGACGAGGACACCTCGCAGGACTTCGCCGCCGCGCTTGCCAAGGCGCTGCGCGACGCCGACGTGATCGCGCATAACGGGGCCGGGAACCGCTCGAGCCTCGTCCTCTCGAGCTTCCTCGAGCGCAAGCCCGGCGCGGGCGCGGTGATCGTGCTGTGGCTCTCCGGCCCCGACGGGAGCGACATCGGCACCTTCGAGGCGAACGTGCTCGAGCGCGACCTCGCGCCAGGCGCCCCGCGCCGCCGCGTCGTGCTCCAGCGCATCGCCGAGACGGTCGCCGCCCAGCTGAACCCGGCGGGCGGACCCGCCATGCCGATGCCCGCCATGGCGGTCGCGCGCATCGCCGGGCTGCCCGCGGCGCAGGCCTCGGTGCTCGAGCGGGCGATGGCGGCGTCGCTGAAGCGCGCGCGCATGACCGTCGCCGAGGCCCCGGGCGAGCGCAACGTGGTGGTCGCCGGCAGCGTCGACTTCGCCGAGCGCCCGCGCGACCAGGTCGCGCTCGACATCGTCTGGAAGGTCTTCGGCACGGACGGCAAGGAGCTTGGCCGGCTGCGCCAGCGCAACGAGATCCCCGCGGCGGCGCTCCAGCGCGGCTGGCCCGAGATCGCCGGCGCGATCGCCGATGGCGCCGTGGACGGCATCGTCGAGATCGCGGGCCGCGCCCAGCAGCAGCAGGCCCCGCGCAGGCGCTGAGCGCGTTGCCACGGACCTGCTAGGATCGAGGCCTCCGCCCCGCAGAGCGAAGGGAGCAAGCCCATGCGCCGGTCCGGATTCATCGCGGCGACGCTCGCCGCGTCGCTGCTCGCGCCGATGCTCCCGGGCGCCGCCCGCGCGGCCGACGTCGACCTGGAGCTCGTGCTCGCGATCGACATCTCGCGCAGCATGGACGACGAGGAACTCGAGCTGCAGCGCGAGGGCTATGCCGGCGCCTTCGCCCATCCCGCGATCGCCGCGGCGATACGCGGCGGCGTGCTCGGGCGCATCGCCGTCACCATGGTCGAGTGGGCCGGGGCGCACTACCAGAAGGTCATCGTGCCCTGGACGATCGTCGATGGCCCGGAGGCCGCCGAGCGCTTCGCCGCCGCCGTGCTCGCGACGCAGAAGGTGAACGCGAACTGGACGTCGATCTCCGGCGCGATCGACTTCTCACGCGGCCTTTTCGGGGCCGGCGGGCTGCGTGGCGCGCGGCGCGTGATCGACGTCTCCGGCGACGGCGTGAACAACAACGGGCGCCCGGTGCAGCAGGCGCGCGACGAGGCCGTGGCGATGGGCATCACGATCAACGGCCTCGCCATCATCAACGACCGCCCCGGCCCCGGCGGGTGGCGCAACATGCCGAGCGAGCCGCTCGACCAGCACTACCGCGACAGGGTGATCGGCGGCCCGGGTGCCTTCCTGATGGTCGCCGAGGACTTCGACAGCTTCGCCTTCGCGATCCGCAACAAGCTGGTGCGCGAGATCTCCGGCGCCGGCGGGCCCGGGGTGGTGGTCGCGCGCGCGCCGGCGGGGGAGCGTCGCCCTTGAGCGCGGGCGGCGCGTTTGCTTTGCTCGCGGCCTCGCGAGCGGTGGGAGTTGCGGCGTGACGGATCGGCGGACGGACAACCTCGGATACTGGTGCCACGAGGCGGCGCGCGCGCATGCCTCGCGCATCGCGCTGGTCGACCTCAGCCGCGCGCAACCGCGCGAGGTGTCCTACCGCGAGCTGGAGGAGCGGCTCGACCGCTTCGCCGCCATGGTCGCCGCCGCCGGGCTGCGGCCGGGCGACCGCATGGCGATGGCCATCGGCAACCGCTTCGAGTTCGTCGAGGTGATGTTCGGCGCGATGCGCGCGGGCGTCGTGCCCGTGCCGATGAACACCAAGCTCGGCGCCGACACGCTCGCCTACGTGCTCGCGGATTCGGGCGCCATCGCCGCGGTCGTCGATCCCGCGTCGAACCCTCGCATCGTCGCCGCCTGCGACGCCGCCCCGCTGCGCGCGAAGTTCGCGCTCGATGGCGCGCTGCCGGGCTGGCGCGACTACGAATCCTCGCTCCAGGCCTCGCCCGCCGCCTTCGAGCCGCCGGCGCTCGCGCCCGACCACATGTCCTTCCTGCCCTACACCTCCGGCTCGACGGGCAAGCCGAAGGGCGTGGTGCTGACCCATGCCGGGCAGCTCTGGTGGATCCGCACGCTGCAGAAGCACTGGCCGTCCGGGCCAGGCGACCGCGCGCTCGCGGCCGTGCCGCTCTTCCACAAGAACGCGATGGCCGGCGCGATCAAGCCGCTGCTCCATTGCGGCGGCTCGGTCGTCATCCTGCCGGGCTTCGAGCCGCGGCGCTTCCTCGAGGTGCTCTCGGGCTACCGATGCACCGTCGCGGGCGGCGTGCCCGCGGTCTTCACGCTCCTCCTGCAGCAGAGGGACCTCATCGCGAGCCTCGACTGGTCGGCGCTCAAGGTCCTGAAGATCGGCTCCGCGCCGACGCCCAAGGAACTGCTCGACGCGGTCGAGGCGGCGTTCGGCGTGCCGGTGGGCGAGAGCTACGGCCTCACCGAGGGCGGGCCCGTGATGATCGGCCCGCCGCTCGACGGCAGGCGCGCGCCGCATGGCTCCTGCGGCGTGATCTGGCCCGAGGGCGAGTGCCGCCTGGTCGGCGCGGATGGACGCGACGACCCGTCCTACGGCGAGCTCTGGGTGCGCAACCCCGGCGTGACGCCCGGCTACTACAACCTGCCGGAGGTGAACCGCGAGCGCCTGGTCGACGGGTGGCTGCGCACCGGCGACCTGTTCAGCCTCGACGCCGAGGGCTTCTACTACTTCCGCGGCCGCGTCGACGACATGTTCAACTCCGGCGGCGAGAACGTGTACCCGCTCGAGGTCGAGAACATCCTGCTCAAGCACACCGCGGTGGCGGAGGTGTCGGTCGTGCCCTTCCCCCACGCGATCAAGGGCGAGGTCCCGGTGGCGATGGTCGTGCGCGCCGCCGGCCGCGACGCGGGCGAGGAGGAACTCAAGGCCTTCTGCCTCGCCAATGGCCCGGCCTACGCGCATCCGCGGCGCATCCATTTCGTCGACGCCCTGCCGCTCAACGGGCCGGGCAAGATCGACCGCAAGCTGGTGGCGCGCATGATGCGCGACGTCATCGGCGACGCGAAGCTCGGCGGCTGACGGACAAGGAGACGACGATGGACGGGACACGCCCCCTCGCGATCGACCTGCAGAACCTTCCCTACCGCACGGATCGCGGCTCGGGCGCGCGCGCGCGGATCGGCGCCATCGTGCTGGCAACCGACCACACGATGGAGGCGGAATGGCGCGACATGCTCGCCATCGACGGCGTCGCCTTCTACGTCGCGCGCATCTGGAACGACGCGCAGATCACGCCCGACACGCTTGCCGCGCTCGGCAAGGAGATCGCGCCCGCCACGCGCCTGATCCTGCCCAACGACGAGCGGCTCGATTCCGTCGCCTTCGGCTGCACCTCCGGCGCGATGGTGCTCGGCGACGAGTACGTGGAGCGCGAGGTGCGGCGGCACCGGCCCGGCATCCCCGTGACCTCGCCGATGCTCGCGGGGATCGAGGCGCTCAAGGCGCTCGGCCTGCGGCGCGTGGCGCTGCTCACGCCCTACATGCAGGCGATCAACGAGCGCATGCGCGCCCATGTCGAGGCGCGCGGCATCGAGGTGCCGGCGCTCGGCTCGTTCAACAACCCCGACGACCTCGTCGCGGCGACGATCTCGCCCGACACGCTGCTCGAGGCGGCGACGCGCCTGGGCCGCGCGAAGGAGGTCGACGGCGTCTTCATCAGCTGCTCGAGCTTCCGCGCCGCGGGCATCATCGAGCGGCTGGAGCAGGCGACGGGCAAGCCCGCCACGGCGTCGAACCACGCGATGGCATGGCACGCGCTCCGCCTCGCGGGATACCGCGAGGCGGTGAAGGGCTGGGGCCGGCTGTTCGAGCTCTGACCGGCGCGCTCAGGCGTCGGCGAAGGTGAGCCCCTTGAGGTCGACGCCTGGCTTGCGGCCCGCGATCATGTCCGCGGTCACGCGCGCCGTGCCGTGGCTCATGGTCCAGCCCATGTGGCCGAGGCCGGTGTTGAACCAGAGGTTCCGGTGGCGCGCCTGCCCGAGGATCGGCGTGCCCTTGGGCGTCATCGGCCGCAGCCCGGCCCAGTAGGACGGCCGCTCGAAGTCGGCGGCTTCGGGGAAGAGCTGGCGCGCGACCTTCAGCATGTGCGCGAAGTCGGATGGCTCGTGGCTGGTGTCGTAGCCCGCGAACTCCGCGGTCGCGGTGAGGCGCAGGCGCCGGCCAAGCCGCGACCACGCGACGAGGTTCTGCTCGTCCACGCCCGAGAGCATCGGCGCGCCGTTGCGCCCCTCGACGTCCAGCGTCAGCGCGTAGCCCTTCACCGGGTAGATCGGCAGGTTGACGCCGAGCTTGCGCGCCTCGATCGGCGCGTAGCTGCCCAGCGCCATGACATAGGCGTCGGCCACCACCTCGCCCTTGTCGGTGACGACCTTCTCGATGCGGTCGCCCGACGCCTCGATGCGCTGGATGGTCGTGTTCCAGCGGAAGTCGACGCCCATCCCCGAGGCGATCGCCGCGAGCTTGTTGGCGAAGGCGTGGCAGTCGCCGGACTCGTCGCTCGGCGAGTAGATCGCGCCGGCGAGCTGCCCCTTCACGGATTCGAGCGCGGGCTCGACCTCCGCCGCGCGCTGCGGGTCGAGCGCGCGCAGCTCGAGGCCGAGGTCGGTAAGCACCTTCGTGTTGCGCACGCCGGCGTCGAAGAGCGCGGGGTCGCGGTAGAGATAGACGGCGCCGCCGGTCACGCGGTCGAACTCGATGCCCGTGCGCGAGACCGTGTCCTGCAGCTGCGCCTGCGAGAACAGGCACAGGCGCAGCTTGTTGGCGGTGTTGCGCGCCGCCGAAGCCGCGTTGCACTCGCGCAGGAAGCGCAGCGACCACGAATAGAGCCGCGGGTCGGTCGAGAAGCGGAAGCGCAGCGAGGTGTCGTCGCGCCAGAGCGACTTCAGCAGGATCTTCGGCGCGCGCGGGCTCGCCCAGGTATAGGCATGCCCCGGGGCGACCATGCCCGCGTTCGAGAAGCTGGTCTCGTTCGCCGCCAGCGGCTGGCGATCGACCACCACGACCTCGTGGCCGTCCTGCACGAGAGCGTACGCGGTCGTCACGCCGACGATGCCGCCACCAAGGATCGCGATCCTCAAAGTTTCCTCCGTTCCTCTCTTGTCGCTCGACGACGGGCCCGGCAGCGGTCCCGTCAGGGCATGATGCGGCCGTCGCGCACGGCGATGCGGATCGGCGTCACGTCGATGCGCTTCCAGACGCCCTGCTTCACGTAGGGCTCGCGCGCCAGCCACGCGTCCAGCTCGGCGCGCGAGGGGAACTCGCAGATGCAGAAGGAGCCGACCATGCGGCCCTCGGCGTCGAGCTGCGCGCCGCCGCAGACGAGGTTGCCCCTGGCCACGAGGTCCTTGATGCCCTCGAAATGCGCCGGCCGCGCCGCGAGCCTGCGGGCGGTCGCGTCCGCGTCGGAGCCGTCATGGGCGACGATCATGAACTGGGCCATCCTGGTCATCCTCCTGCGCTGCACGGCCGGGGGTACACGCCGCGTCCGGGGATTGT
Source organism: Pseudomonadota bacterium (assembly GCA_041178225.1). Taxonomy (GTDB): domain Bacteria; phylum Pseudomonadota; class Alphaproteobacteria; order CACIAM-22H2; family CACIAM-22H2; genus CAIOSQ01. The sequence continues at coordinate 7,763 of JBEGVV010000102.1, forward strand.
AGTCTGGGACGCGACACTTGCCACGGACGGGATCCATGCCAGCCAATGCCGTAGACGCCGCCGCCCTCGAGGCGATCCTCCTCTCCTCCCCCTTCCACCGCTGGCTTGGCCTGCGCGTGTCCGCGCTCGACGACGATGGTGTCGAGATCTCCATGCCCTGGCGCGAGGAGTTCGTCGCCGACGCGAAGGTCGGCTACACGCATGGCGGCATCCTCGCGTCGCTCATCGACCTGACGGCGGATTTCGCGATCGCCGCGAAGCTCGGCCGCGGCGTGCCGACGGTCGACATGCGCGTCGACTACCATCGCGCCGCGCTCTCGGGCGAGGCGCTGGTCGGGCGTGGCCGGATCATCCGCATGGGGCGCACGCTGGCGACGGCGGAGGCGACGATCCTGCGCGCCGATGGCACGCTGATCGCCTCGGGGCGCGGCGTCTACCTGACGGCCGCGCCATGACGCAGGAGCGCGTCGCGCCCGAGGCCCCGGTCGACTGGAGCCGCTGGAAGGGCTGGCTCGCCGGCAGGCGCGTGCTCGTCACCGGCGCCAGCCGCGGGATCGGCCGCGCGCTTGCCGAGGCGTCGGCGCGCGCGGGTGCCGACGTCGCGCTCTTCGCCACCAGCCTCGCGCGGCTGGAGCCGGTCGCCGCCGGGCTCGCCGCGCATGGCGGCCGCGTGTCCTGCCATGCGGCCGACGCCGCGGACCCCGCGGGCTTCGCCGCCGCCATCGCCGAGGCGGAGAGCGCGTTCGGCGGCATCGACGTCCTCGTGAACAACGCGGGCTCCGCCGTGCGCGGCGAGGTGCTCGCGCTCGACCTCGCGGCCTTCCATCGCCTGCTCGCGATCAACGTCGTCGCCTGCGCGGCGGCGGCCCAGGCCGTCGTGCCGGGGATGATCGCGCGACGCTGGGGCCGCGTGGTCAACGTCTCCTCGGTCTATGCCCGCGTGCCCTGCCGGAACCTCAACGCCTATGCCATCTCCAAGGCGGCGCTCGAGATGCTCACCCGCGGCATGGCCCTGGAATGGGCGGGCACCGGCGTCACGGCCAACGCGATCGGCCCGGCGCAGGTGCTGACCGACCTGTCGAGGCCGAGCTGGGACGATCCCGCGCGCCGCGCGCAGGTGATCTCGCAGATCCCGCAGGGACGCTGGGCGACCACGGACGAGCTCGTGGGCCCGTTCATGCTCCTCGCCTCCGACGCCTCGGCGATGACGACGGGCCAGACGCTCTTCGTCGATGGAGGCCGGCTGCTGCTCTGACGCCGCGCGGCGGCGTCAGACGGCGAGCACGGCCTTGCCGAAGACGCGTCGCTCGACGAGGTCGGAATAGCTCTCGATGAAGCGCTCGAGCGGCCGCACGGAGTGGATGACCGGCTTCATGCGCCCGTCGCTCGCCATCGCGAGCAGGGTGCCGAGGTCCTCCATCGACCACCCGTTCGAGCCGACGATCTCGTACTCGAAGGACCAGAGGTAGCGGATGTCCTCGGGCGGCGCGTAGCCGTTGGTGGCGCCGCAGGTGAGCATCCGCCCGCCGCGCTTGAGCACGCGATAGGCCTTCGTCCAGTCCTCGCCGCCGACGAAGTTGACGACCACGTCGACGCCGCCGCTCTCGCCATGCACGCGCGGCTTGCCGTAGCGCTCGACCGCCTGCTTCGCCCAGTCGCCCTCGGCCGAGTTGATGACGTCGTCGGCGCCGATGGCGCGCAGCTTCTCCGCCTTCGCGGCGGAGGACGTCACCGCGACGACGCGGCAGCCCATCAGCCTGGCGAGTTGCACGCAGCACGTGCCCACGCCGCCGGTGGCGCCGAGCACGAGCACGCTCTCGCCGCGGCGCACGCGGCCGCGCGTCACCATCATGCGCAGCGCCGTGCCATAGGCCACGGGCAGCGCCGCGGCCTCCTCGAAGGAGACCTCGTCGGGGATGCGCAGCAGGTGCGTCGAGGGCACGCTCACGAGCTCGCAGGCGCCGCCGCGCGCGGTCTCGCCCATCATGCCGCGGCCGACGATGTAGGGATTGACCAGGACGCGCTGCCCCGCCTTCCACAGCCCGCCCCCGGCGCCCTCGCCGAAGCCCGCGACCTCGCCCGCGATGTCGCCGCCGGGCACGTGCGGCATCGGCGTCTTCAGCCCGGGGATGCCGGCGAGGATCATCGGGTCGAAGCCGTTGAGCGCGACCGCGCGCACGCGCACGAGCACGTCGCCGGGCGGCGGCACGGGATCGTCGAGCGTCGCGAGGGCGATGTTCTCGGGCCCGCCATGGGCCTTGTAGACGATGGCCTTCATGGTCGGCCCTCCGGCATTGGGGTTGTCAGAAGGCGCGGGTGACCGTCGGCAGCCAGGTCGCCGTCCAGGGCATCGCCAGCACCGCGAGGAGCGTCAGCAACTGGCACGCCACGAAGGGGATGATGCCGAGATACATGTCCCGGTAGGTCACCTCCGGCGGCGCGATGCCCCGCAGGTAGAAGATCGAGGGCGCCATCGGCGGGGTCAGGTAGGAGGTCTGGATGACGACGACCGCCATCACGCCGACCCAGAGCTTGTCGACGCCGAACTTGTTGAGCAGCGGCTCGAAGATCGGCGCCGTCACGAGCACGATCGACACCCAGTCGAGGATGAAGCCGCCGAGGAAGATGAGGAACAGGTAGAGCGCCGTCACGCCGGCCGCGCCCAGCGACCACATGTCGACGAGGCCATTGACCATCCGCGCGCCGCCCGTCGTCAGGAAGATCGAGGTGAACATCGTGCCGCCGAGCACGATCATCATGATCATCGCGTTGATGGTGAGGGTCGTGCGCAGCGCGTCGAACAGCAGCTTCAAGGTGAAGCGTCCGTAGAACATCGTCAGCAGGATCGTGCCGAGCGCGCCAACGCCAGCCGCCTCGGTCGGCGAGGCGATGCCGGCGGTGATCGAGCCCACGACGGAGAGGATGAGGAGCGTCGCCGGCACGAGCGCCGTCGCGAGGAGCTTGAGCTTCTCGGCCGTCGTCATGTCGATCTCCTCGGGAGGCACGGGCGGACCGTCCTGCGGGCGGACCTGCGTGTGGAGCACGATGTAGCCGAGGAACAGGGCCACCATGATGCCGCCGGGTACCAGCACGCCGACGAGCAGGTCGCCGATCGGGATGCGCGCCTGCGCGGCGTAGATCACGACGACGATCGAGGGCGGGATCATCGTGCCGAGCGAGCCGCCGGCGCAGATCGTCCCGGAGATCAGCGCGGGATGGTAGCGGTACTTGAGCATCGCGGGCATCGCCATCAGCCCGACGAGCACCTCCACCGCGCCGACGATGCCCGTCCCCGCGGCGAAGATCGCGCACATGGTGATGGTCGCGAGCGCCAGCCCGCCACGGAAGCGGCCGAGCCAGACGCGCATGGCCTCGAAGAGCTTCTCCGCGATGCCCGAGCGCTCGAGCATCGAGCCCATGAAGACGAAGAGCGGGATCGCGACGAGGATGTAGTTCGACGTCACCGACCAGGTGAAGCGGAAGAGCTGCAGCCCGATGAGGTCGCCGCTCGCCCAGTAGCCGAAGGCGAAGGCGACGCCGATCAGGGCGGCGGCCACCGGCACGCCCATGAAGACGAGCGCGAAGAGCGCCGGGAACATCAGGGCCGGCGCGTAGGCGGCGAACGTGCTCATGGCAGCGTCAATCCCGTCGGATCTGCGTGGAGGTGCCGCGCGCGTGACGGATGGTCTCGGCGAGGACCTGCAGCGCGAAGGACAGGAAGCCAACCGCAAGCACGAGGTAGAACGGCCAGATCAGCGGCGCCCAGGAGCTCATGGGGTCGAGTTCGCCGCTCTCGAAGGCGCGCCAGGCGCGCCGGGCCGAGACCCAGGAGAGCCAGCCCAGCGCCGGCAGCAGGACCACGGCGAAGAAGGACGCGTTGATCGCGTCCTGCGTGCGCGGCCGGAAGCGCGTGGAGAAGAAGTCGACGCGAATGTGCCCGCCGATGCGCATCGTGTAGGCGGTGGCGAGGAGGAATAGCGCGCCGTTGAGCATGTAGCCGATGTCCGAGCTCCACAGCGTCGGCGCGCCCAGCGCATAGCGCACGAAGACCTCGTAGAGCGTCACCGCGATCAGCCCGAGCAGGGCGGCGATGGCGATCCAGCACAGGAACCCAGAAAGGCGGTCGATGGCGGAGGCGGCGCGGTCGATCATTCGGAAAACCGGGCTGGCCGGTGGGCGCGATGCCCGCCGGCCAGCCCTCCATTCAGGTCACTTGGCGATGAAGACCGAGGTCTTGTCCCAGTAGTCGAGGTAGCCGTAGTAGGAATCGGCGAGGCGCTTGAGCCAGGGGTTCTTCTTCTCCTCCTGGCGCTTGACCTCCTCGTAGACCCACTCGCGGGTGCGGTCGCGGATCGCCTTCTGCAGCTCGGGCGAGTATTCGACGATCTCGTTGCCGCCGGCACGCAGCGTCTCCATCGCCTTCATGTCGAGCGCCTGCCACTTGAGCAGCGACTCGAAGCTGACGAGGCGGCCGGCGGTCTCCATCGCCTTCTTGATGTCCGCCGGCAGCGCGTCGAAGCGCTCCTGCTTCATCACGGTCTCGAAGGGGAAGCTGGTCACGTGGCTGCCGGGCACCATGATGTACTTGGCGGCGCGCTGCAGGCCGAGGATCAGGTTCTCGGATGGCGTCGAGAACTCGGCGGCGTCGAGCACCTTGCGCTCGAGCTGCGTGTAGATCTCGCCGACCGGCGCGACCGTTGGGGCGGCGCCGAACTTGTCCTTGAGGATGCTCGCCCACATGCCGGCGGTGCGGAACTTGACGCCCTTGAGGTCGTCGACCGTCCGGATCGGCTTGTGCGCGTGCACGATCTCCGTCGGCCCGACGCCGGCGATGATCGAGTGCATCTTGAGGGAGTCGCGGCGGTACTGCTTCCACAGATCCTGCCCGCCGCCCTCGTAGAGCCACTGCAGGAGGGCGACCGGCGGCATGCCGCCCGGCAGCGCGAGGATGCCGTTCGTCGGGTCGCGATTGTAGATGTAGATCGAGGGGACGTTGGCGAGGTCGGCCAGCCCGTCGCTCACCGCGGCATATTCCTGGAAGGGCGGCGCGATGACGCCCGAGGGCACGACCTCGATCTGGACGCGGCCATTGGTCAGCTCGGCGACCTTGTCCGCGTAGGGCTTCGCGAAGACCGTCGTGTAGACGGAGTTCTCGTTGGAGATGACGACCATCTTCCAGCGATAGTTCTGCGCCATCGCCTCGGCGGCGCCGAGCGCGATCGCCGCCGAGGCGGCGAGGGCGGAGAGCAAGCGCTTCATTGCTACACTCCTTGTGGGGCTTTCCGTTGATCGGAAGCAGACCATAGCATCGCGCCGTCAGGCCTTGGCAACCGGGCAAAGCCTGGGGGCGCGCCTCAGGAAAACTTGAAGATCGCCCCGCAGCCCTCGCCCGACGGGACCGCGACGATGCCGTCCGCGGCGCGCCGATGCGACACGCCCGCGCCGGCGAGAAGCGCGGCGACCGCGCCGCGGTCGCGCACGCGCACGCCGATCTCGGCGCAGAAGGGCGCCGGCAGCGCCAGCAGCGGATCGCCCGGGTTCTCCGCCGCGAATCGCGCGGGCGAGACGAGGCGCAGCGGGCAGGTCCCCGTGTCCAGAACGGCGAGCCCGTCCTCGTGGCGCGCGGGCCCGGGCCAGATCCGCGCATAGAGCGTGGCGGCCGCGCGCGGGTCGTCCGCCACGATCGTCGCGAAGGCCAGGTCGGCCGCGCCGTTGGGATGCGCGAGCATGTCCGGCCGCCAGACGACGCCGGGGGTGTGGTGCTGGCAGGCGAAGACGGAGGCGCCCGGCGTGGCCGCCGGGTCGAACTGCGACAGCGTGAAGCGCGCCTCGACGCGCCCCGACGGCAGGTCCACGGGTCGCGCGAAGTCCACCGCCGCGGATGCGTGCAGCGGCGCGCCGCCGAATTCCGCGTGGACGCGCCGCGCGTCGTCGGTCTTCAGCGCCAGCGCGCCGATGCCCTCGCGCCGCGCCAGGAACTCGGCGTAGCGCGTCGTGTGCGGGCCCGGCCGCTCGATCCCCATCGTCTCGAAATAGGTGGGCGCGCCGAACATCACCGTGTGGTTGCCGGTCCCGAGCACCGGGTGGCCGCCGCGCGGCGTCGGCGCGAAGCCGAGGCGCTCCATGCGCCGCCGCGCCTCGTCGAGGTCGCGCACGATGATCACGACATGGTCGATGCCGCCGATGACGGGCATGCGCGCTCTCCCTGGACGCTCGCGCGCGGCGGACGCCGCCGCGCGGGACGCCACCATGGGGCGCGCGCCGGGCCGCGCGCAAGCACGCGGCCGCCTGGTGCCCCACGCCGGACTTGAACCAGCACGTCCTCGCGGACAGCAGATTTTGAGTCTGCCGCGTCTACCGTTTCGCCAGTGGGGCACTGCCGCGCGGCACGCGCATCATAGGCGCCACCCGCCGGGCGCGGAAGCGCGCCGCGGCGCCACGCGCATTGCCGCCAGGCCGCGCGGGCTGGTAGATGCTCGCCCCGGATGCTGCGCGCGCTCTACGACTGGACGATGCGGAAGGCCGCCGGCGCGAACGCGCCGCGCGCGCTCGCCGTCGTCTCCTTCACCGAGAGCTCCTTCTTCCCCATCCCGCCCGACGTCCTGCTCGTGCCCATGGTGCTCGCCGCGCGCGCGCGCGCGTGGAACCTGGCCACGATCTGCACGGTCGCCTCGGTGCTCGGTGGCCTCGCCGGCTACGCGATCGGCTTCTTCCTGTTCGAGACCGTCGGCCGCTGGGTCATCGAGCTCTACGGCCTGCAGCGCGGCTTCGAATCCTTCCGCGCCGCCTATGGGGAGTGGGGGCTCTGGATCATCCTGGTGAAGGGCCTCACGCCGATACCCTTCAAGGTCGTGACCATCGCCAGCGGCGCGGCGGCCTTCGACCTCCCGGTCTTCGTGCTGGCGTCGATCGCCACCCGCGGCGCGCGATTCTTCCTCGTGGCGGCGCTGATCCGGCGCTACGGGGAGCCCGTGCGCATCTTCGTGGAGAGCCGCCTGACGCTGGTCACGACCATGCTCGCGATCGCGCTGGTCGGCGGCTTCGTGGCGCTGCGCTTCCTGCTGCCGCGATGATGGCCGACGCGCGCCCCGCCACAGCCCTCGCCCTGCTCGCCGCGGCGATGCTCGCGGCGGCATACGGCTTCGAGCATCTCGGCGGCCTCGCCCCCTGCGCGCTGTGCTGGTGGCAGCGCTACGCCTGGATGGCGGCGCTGGGGCCGGCATGCGTCGCGATCGCCGCGGCGCGCCATGCGCCGCGCGCCGCCACCGCGCTCCTCCTGCTCGCCGCGCTCGCGGCGCTGGCGGGCGCGGCCATCGCCTTCTTCCATGTCGGCGTCGAGCAGGGCTGGTGGGAAGGGACGGCGGCCTGCGGCAGCGCGCTCGGCCAGGGGTTGAGCGCGGAGGAGCGCCTGCGCCGGATCCTCGCCGCCCCGGTCGTGCGCTGCACCGACATCCCCTGGTCGATGCTTGGCATCTCGATGGCCGGCTGGAACGGGATCGTCGCGCTGGGCGGCGGCGGGCTTGCCCTGCGCGCGGCGCTGCGCCAAGTCTTGGGCGCAAAGCGATGACGAACCCGTCCGACAAGGGGCCGTGGCCCGGCGACGCCACGCCCGCGCAGCGCCTCGCCGAGATCCTCCGCGTCGACCATGCGGGCGAATACGGCGCCGTGCGCATCTACGAGGGGCAGCTCGCCGTGCTCGGCGACGCGCCGGCCGGCGCCGCGATCCGCCGCATGATGGCGCAGGAGCAGGAGCATCTCGCCGCCTTCGAGAAGCTGCTGCCCGACAACCGCGTGCGCCCGACGCTGCTCGCGCCCTTCTGGCACGTGGCCGGCTTCGCGCTGGGCGCGGGCACGGCGCTGCTCGGCGAGAAGGCCGCCATGGCCTGCACCGCGGCCGTCGAGGAAGTGATCGACGAGCACTATGCCGCCCAGGTCGCCGAGCTCTCCGCCTCCGACCCGGAGCTCGCCGGGACCCTGGAGCGCTTCCGCCGCGACGAGGTCGCGCATCGCGAGGAGGCGCTGGAGGCCGGCGCCGCCGAGGCGCCCGGCTACGAGCTGCTCTCCGCCGCCATCAAGGCCGGGTCCAGGCTCGCGATCTGGCTCTCCACCCGCGCCTGAGGCGCGGCGCGCCTTCATCCCGTCGCCGCGCGGCCGCCACGAAGCCGCCTCGGAACGAAGCTCTCCTCCGGGCGTTGTCGCCAGGCGAGGCGGCATCGCGACGGGAGGAAGGCGCATGGAAAGAGGCGACGAAGAGACGACCGGGACCTTCGGCGAGCCCGACCTGCGCGAGCTCCTGGACGACCCGACGCTGCATGCCGTGATGCGGCGCGACGGCCTGACCCGCCTCGACCTCGATGCCGCGATCGCGCAGGCCCGCGACCGGCTGCGCGCCGCCGCTCAGGCGGGATCGAGCTCGCTGTCCCAGTAGAGGAAGTCGCGCCAGCTCTCGTGCAGGAAGTTCGGCGGGAAGGCGCGGCCGTTCTCCTGCAGCTGCTGGGCGCTCGGCGCGTAGGCGCCGCGGCGCGGGAACATCCGTGCCTCCGCCGGCGTGCGATTGCCCTTGGCGAGGTTGCAGCAGCCGCAGGCCGTGACGACGTTGGTCCAGGTCGTCGCGCCGCCGCGCGAGCGCGGGATGATGTGGTCGAAGGTGAGTTCCGGCGTCGGGAAGGGCTGCGCGCAGTACTGGCAGGAGAAGCGGTCGCGCAGGAAGACGTTGAAGCGCGTGAAGGCCGGGCGGCGCTCCGCGGGAACGTATTCCTTGAGCGAGATCACCGAGGGCAGCCGCATGCGCCGCGACGGCGACCGTATCGTGGTCTCGTACTCCGAGACGATGTTCACGCGGCCCAGGAAGACGGCCTTCACCGCCTCCTGCCATGGCCAGAGGGACAGCGGGAAATAGCTGAGCGGGCGGAAATCCGCGTTCAGCACCAGCGCCGGGCAGGACTCGACCGACAAGGCAACACCTCGCGCTCGGGTATGCGTGCGCGGCCGCCCTGCCCCACGGCATCGCGGCCGTCGACGCGAAGGCTAAGCCGAGTCGCCATGGCGCACAACAACGCGGCCGCCCCGCGGCGCCACGACACGCTCAGCGCGGCAGGACGCGCGCGAGGAAGGCGCCGGCCTTCTCGAGGCCCGGCTCGTCGATCGAATGCGCGAGGCCCGGCCGGCGCTCGGCGGCGACGGGGATCCCCGCGGCCGACAATGCGCGCTCGGCCGCCTGCATGGCGCCGAAGGGCACGACCTGGTCGGCGTCGCCATGGACGAGCAGGACCGGCGGCCTCGACACGGCCGCGCCCGGCAACTCGTCAGCGGCGACCAGCGCGCCGGAGAAGCCGACGACGCCGGCGATCGCCTCCGCGCGGCGCGGCGCGACGAAGAGCGACATCATCGTGCCCTGGGAGAAGCCGACGAGCGCCAGCGCCGAGGCGGGCAGGCCGCGCGCCTCGAGCGTGGCGTCGATGAAGGCGTCGAGGATCGGCGCGGCCGCCGCGACGCCCGAGCGCACGCGATGCGGGTCGCGGTCCTGCAGGCTGAACCATTGCCGCCCGTAGGGCGCCATGTCGCAGGGGAAGGGCGCGTGGGGCGACAGGAACTCGGTGCCCGGCAGCAGGTCCGCCCAGTAGGGCGCGAGCTGGATCAGGTCGTTGCCGTCGGCGCCAAGGCCATGCAGCAGGACGACGAGCGAGCGCGGGCGCCCGCCGGCGGCGGGGCCGAAGGAGGGGCCCTCGAGGGTGAAGAAGCCGGACATGGCGACTTGCTAGCCGAAGACGCGTGGTAGCGTCGAGGGCGATGACCGTCGTCGCGCGCTTCGCCCCCTCGCCCACCGGGCGCCTGCACAAGGGCCATGCCTTCTCCGCGCTCTTCGCGTGGAGCCGCGCGCGCGCGGCGGGCGGGCGCTTCCTGCTCCGCATCGAGGACATCGACGCGGGGCGATGCCGCGAGGAATTCGTCGACGGCATCCGCGAGGACCTCGCCTGGCTTGGCCTGTCCTGGGAGGAGCCGGTGCGCCGGCAGTCGCGCCACATGGGCGACTACGCGGGCGCGCTCGCGCGGCTCGGCGCGCAGGGCGTGCTCTATCCCTGCTTCTGCACGCGGCGCGACATCGCCGCGGAGATCGCGCGCGCCGGCGGCGCGCCCCACGGTCCGGACGGGCCCGTCTATCCCGGCATCTGCCGCTCGATGCCGGCGGAGGAGCGCGCACGCCGCCTCGCGGCGGGCGGGAGCCATGCGCTGCGCCTCGACGTGGCGAAGGCGCTCGCGCTCTCGGGCCCCCTCTCCTGGGAGGACGAGCGCGCCGGCACCGTCGCGGCCGACCCGCTCTCGCTCGGCGACGTCGTGCTGGCGCGCAAGGAGATGCCGGCGAGCTACCACCTCGCCGTCGCGCTCGACGACCACCTGCAGGGCGTGACGCTCGTGACGCGCGGCGAGGACCTGTTCCACGCCACCCATGTCCATCGCCTGCTGCAGGCGCTGCTCGGCCTGTCGACGCCGCGCTGGCACCACCACGCGCTGCTGCGCGCGGCGGACGGGACGCGGCTGGCCAAGCGCGAGGGCGCGCCGGCCCTCGCTTCCATGCGCGCGGCGGGCGTCGACCCGGCGGCGCTGCGGCGCGAGCTTGGCTTCGCCTGAAAAGGCGAAGGGCCCTCCCCGTTTCCAGGAAGGGCCCCCGCCGCCGGCCGCCGTGGCGGCCGGTCGTCAGTTGATCGTCGACGCCTCGGTCAGCTGCGGGCCGAGGTTCAGGAAGCCCTCAGCCTTGTAGCCGTAGTCGACATTCGACTTGCGCGCCCAGACCGAGAAGCTCTCGGTGAGGGCGACGGCGCAGACCTCGTCGTTGATCTTGCGCTGCGCGGCCGACCAGAAGGCCTTCTGCTTGGCCGCGTCGGTCTCGGTGCGCGCCGCCTCGATGTCGGCGTCGGCCACCTTGCAGTGCGAGAAGTTCGTCACCGCGGTCGGCGTCTGGATGATCGAGCGCGAGTGGTAGAACTGCGTGAGGTAGATGTCCGCCACCGGGAAGCGCGCCGCCGAGTAGTGCACGATGCCCGAGAGGTTCTGGCGGATCTGCGCGTGGAACGTCTGGTGGTCGACGAGGTCGATGACCATGTCGATGCCCGCGCGCTTGAGCTGCGCCTGCACGATCTGGATCGTGCCGAGCATGCCCGGGAGCTGCGTGTGGATCGCCTTGATCTGCACGCCGTTCGGGAAGCCCGCCTCGGCGAGCAGCGCCCTCGCCTTCGCGATGTCGTGCCCGGGCAGCGGCACCTGGTCGTCGCTGCCGACATAGCCCGTGGGGATCATCGACTTGCCCGGCACCTGGAGCAGGGGCCCGCGGCCGCGCGCGACTTCCTCGCGGTTGACGGCGTGCGCGATGGCGAGGCGCACGCGCTTGTCGTCGAGCGGCTTCATCGTCGTGTTGAGGTGCAGCAGCCCGAACTCGGCCGGGCGGATGACGTCGACGATGGTGTTGGGCAGCGCCTTGGTGCGCTCGGCCCAGACCTGGTCCTGGCGCCCGTAGATCACCTGGATCTCGTTGGCCTGGAAGGCGAGGTCGCGGCTCGCGTCGGACTGGATGAAGCGGTAGTGCACCGTGTCGATCTTCGGCTTGCCGCGGAAATGCCCGGCATGCGCCTCGAAGGTCACGCGGTCGTTGGGCTTGTGCTCCTTGAAGGCGAAGGGGCCCGTGCCGACGGGGTTGAGCTTGAAGTTGTCGCCGAACTGCTCGACCGCCTTCTTCGAGACGATGAAGCCGCCCTGGTAGTTGAGCAGCGAGCCGAGCAGGAAGGGCACGCGGTTCTTGAGGGTGATGCGAACGGTGTGGGAGTCGACGGCCTCGACCTTGTCCACCGCCGCGAAGTCCGACGCGAAGGCCGAGGTCTTCGAATCACCCGCGCGGCGGATCGAGAAGACGACGTCGTCGGCGGTCAGCTCGCCGAACCCGCGATGGAACTGGACGCCGCGGCGCAGCTTGAAGGTCCAGGTCAGTCGGTCGGCGGAGACCTCGTAGCTCTCCGCGAGGTCCGGCTCGAGGTCGTCGAGGCTGATCGTGCCGGGCTTGGAGCGCATCAGGCCGTTGAACATCCAGCTGGCCATCGGCCGGTCCTGGGTGGTCGTCATCCGGTGCGGGTCCATCTGCTGGACGTCCTGCGCGGCCATGCCGACGCTGAGCACCTTCTGCGCGAGCGCCGGGGCGCTGGCGAGGCCGATCGCCGTGGCGGCGAGCAGCATCGTCGTCGTCTTGTTCATGTCGTCAACCTCCCTTGGTCATGGTCTCAGGTTAGCCGAGGCGCCGGCGGCGCGCTCGCGAATCTGCCGATCGAGAAGGGCTCGACCGGGGACGGGGTATGGCCGTCGGCGACCAGCTCGGCGACGATCTCGCCCATGGCGGGGCCGAGCTGGAAGCCGTGGCCGGAGAAGCCGAAGGCATGGACGAGGCCCGGCGTGGTGAGGCTGGGGCCGATGACCGGGACGTGGTCCGGCATCTCGCCATCGAAGCCGGTCCAGGTGCGGATGATCCGCGCGTCGCGAAGCTGCGGCAGGATCTCGAGCGCGCGCGCCATGGCGTCGCGCGCGACATCGGCGCGCGGGCGCGAGATTGCGGCCTGCGCGTCGCCCCAGCCGCGCCCTCCGCCGAAGATGACGTTGCCGCGCTCGACCTGGCGCGCATACACGTTGCCGCCGCAGACGCCGATCGAGCGGTCGATGAAGTAGGGCAGCGGCTCGGTCACCACCATGTTCGGGCAGAGCGGGCTGATCGGCACGCCCTCCCCGAACCAGCCCGCGACCTCGCCGCCCCAGAGGCCGGCGACGTTGACGAGCCTGCGCGCGCGCACCGAGGCGGGGCCGGCCTCCACCTCGAAGGCCGAGCCGGTCCAGCGCGCGCCCTCGACCTTGGCGAATTCGCGGATCTCGGCGCCCGCCGCGCGCGCCGCGCGCGCATAGGCCGGCGCGACGAGGCGCGGGTTGGCCTGCCCGTCGTCGGCGCAGAGCGAGGCCCCGACCACCTTCGGCCCGAGCCAGGGAAAGAGCGCGCGCACCGCGTTGCCGCCGACGACCGACAGCTCCAGGCCATGGTCGCGCGCCTCGCGCGCATAGCGCTCGAGCTCGGCCATCTCGGCGTCGTCCCGGGCCAGCTTGATGTGCCCCGTGGCGCGGAACTCGCAATCCTCGCCGACGATCGCCGGAAGCCTGTCCCAGATCGCGCGCGAGCGCGTCGCCAGCGGCATCTCGCGGAAGTCGCGGCCCTGGCGGCGCACGCCGCCGAAGTTGGTGCCGCTCGCCATCGCGCCGCAGGCGCCCTTCTCGAGCAGCACGACGCTCATCGAGCGCTGGCGCAGCGCGAGCGCGGCGGCGCAGCCGGCGGTGCCGCCGCCGATGATCGCGACGTCGAAGACGGGCGCGCTCACGACAGCAGCTCCGGCAGCATCGGGATCGGCTTCACCGGCGGCTGCGCGCGCAGGCGCCCCGCCTGCTCGAGCGCGTCGCCGCGCGCCGCGGCCAGGACCTCCGCCGCCGCGCGCCCGCACATGCGGCCCTGGCAGCGTCCCATGCCCGCGCGGGTGAAGGCCTTCGCGCGGTTGACCTCCCTCGCGTCCTTCTCCACCGCGGCCTCCCGCAGCGCGCCGACGGTGATGCCCTCGCAGCGGCAGAGCATCGTCGCCTCGTCGAGGTCGCGGACCATGTGCGCGGGGAAGGGATAGGCCGCCTCCAGCCCGCGGCGGAAGACGTCGAGCCGCGCGAGGCGCCCCTCGAGCCATGCCGCGCGGTTGGCGTCGAAGGAAAGGCCAAGGTCCTCGAGCAGCGCGAGCGCGGCGCGCTCTCCCGCGAGTTCGGCGGCGTCGGCGCCGCCGATGCCCGCGCCATCGCCCGCGACATAGACGTGCCGGCGCGAGCTGCGGCCGGCGGCGTCGCGCACGGGCACGTGCTGGCGCGTGCGCGGGTCGAACGCGAAGCGGCACCCGGCGAGGTCCGCGAGCTGCGTCTCGCTGCGCAGCCCGAACGACGCGCCGATCGCGTCGCAGGCGACCTCGCGCTCGACGCCGCCGGCCTCGAAGCGCAGCCGCTCGACGCGCCCCTCGCCCTCCGCGCGCGGTCGGCGCACGTCGTGGAACATCGGCACGCCCGCGCGCCTCAGCCGCGCGACATAGAGCATGCCCTTGGCCAGCGTCGCCGGCGCGAAGAGCATGCGCGGCAGGCCGCGCAGCTTCGCGAGGAAGGGCGTCGCGTCGAGCACCGCCGCGACGTCGACGCCCGCCTCCATGTACTGGCACGCCACCAGCGGCAGCAGGGGCCCCGCGCCGAGGAACGCGACGCGGCGGCCGATCGCGCAGCCCTGCGTCTTCAGCGCGATCTGCGCGCCGCCCAGCGCATAGGCGCCGGGCAGCGTCCAGCCCGGGAAGGGCAGCGCGAGGTCGGTCGCGCCGGTCGCGAGGACGAGCGCGTCGAAGGCGAGGCGCGACGGCCCCTCGGGCCCGAGGAGGTCGAGCGCGTCCTCGAAGCAGTTCCAGGCCAGCGTCTCGGCGCGGTGGTCGACATGGCCGGCCAGCGCGGGCGCAAGCGCATGGATGCGCGTGGCCTTCGCCGCCTCGAGGCCGTAGAGCTCGCGCGCCGGGCGCCCGGCGCCCTCGGGCGGCTGCTGGTAGATGCGCCCGCCCGGCCGCCTCGCCTCGTCGACCAGCACCGGCCGCAGCCCCGCCGCGACGAGCGCCTCGCAGGCGCGCATGCCGGCGGGCCCGGCCCCGACCACCACGACGCGCGGCTCAGCCACCGCCCGACCCCGTGACGACGGCCATGCCCTCGGCGACCTGCGTGGTGCAGGCGCGCACGCGCGCGCCGTCGGCGAGCGCGACGAAGCAGTCCTGGCAAGCGCCCATCAGGCAGAAGCCCGCGCGCGCGCCCTCGCCGAACTCGAACCGGCGCAGCGCCGGGGCGTTGAGGAGGATCGCCGTCATAAGCGTGTCGCCGACGTGCGCGCGCGCCGGCCTGCCGTCGATGGTGAACGCGACCTCGGCGCTCGCGCGCGGTTTCACTCTGGCGAACTGCATCGCGAGCAAGGCTACAACCGGTCGGCGCGCGCCGCCAACTCGCGCGCGCTCACAGCGAGGGCTCGAGGCGCCAGTTCACGAGGAGCTCGGCGACCGAGGCGCTGTTGGGCAGGTCGACGACCACGCCGCACAGCGCGGCGAGGTCCCCGGGCTGGGTCACCTGCGACATGTCGATCCCTTCGTGGCCGGCGACCATGTCGGTGTTGACGAAGCCCGGGCAGAGCGCGGTCGAGCGGATGCCGTGCTCCCAGCCCGCGCGCCGCACGGCGTGGTTGAGCGCGACGACGGCGTGCTTCGCCATCTGGTAGCCGGCGTTGAGGCCGAGCACGCGCTTGCCGGACAGCGAGGCGACGTTGACGACGCGGCCGCTGCCGGAGCGCTTGAGGTGCGGGAACGCGGCGCGCAGCAGCCGGAAGGGCCCCTTCACGTTGATGTCGAGCAGCGCGTCGAGGTCGGCGTCGCTGCCGGTCTCCAGCTGGACCTGGGGCGCGATGCCCGCGTTGTTGACTAGGATGTCGATCCGGCCGAAGCGCGCGACCGTCGCCGCGACCCAGGCGTCGCCCGCCGCCGGATCCGCGGCCTCGTAGCGATGGACCAGCAGCCGCTCCTCGCCCAGCGCGCGCAACTCGGCCGGCAGGGACTGCGGGCGCCGCACGCCAAGGCTGAGCGCGCAGCCGCGGCGCGCCATCTCGCGCGCGATCGCCAGCCCGATGCCGCGGTTCGCCCCCGATACCATCGCCACGCGCGCGTCCGCCATCGATCCCTCCCCGTCCTCCGGCCGCGCGAGCATGCCCGCCGCCGCGCGCCGCGTCACGCGAAGCGGCGCAGCCCCGCGCAGAGCGCGTCGTGCTGCGGGTCGTCGCGGGCGACCAGGCCATGGCGCAGGAAGAAGTCGATCAGCACGAGGTTGCAGTTGAACTTGAACTCGCGCGTGTCGCGCACCGTCGCCATCGCGCGCGCGACGGGCCAGAGCTCGAAGCCCTCCATCTCGCCATCGGCCGGGCGCGGCACGAAATCGGCGGGCAGCTCGAGGTCGAAGCAGAACTGCACGTCCGGCTTGAGGCCGTCCGGCGCCTCCATGCAATAGGCGATCGCGCCCACCGGGATGGCGCGCCGCGCCAGCTCGGCGGGGATCGACGCCTCCTCCGCGCATTCCTTGACGAGGTTCTCGAAGATCCCGATGCCGACGGGCAGGCCGCCGGCGACGGTGTTGTCGAGCATGCCGGGATAGGTCGACTTGCCGCGCGCGCGCCGCGGCACCCAGACATGGATCCCGTCGGGCCGGCGCACGAAGCCGGTCATGTGTACGCCGCAGGCCGCGATGCCGAAGGCCGCCACCGCCGCGCGCTCGACCTGCATCAGCGGCGGCGAGCCGACATGCGGCGCGACCGGGTAGAACTCGTCGCGGCGGCCGGTCACCAGCCCGTCGCGCTCGAGCCCCCGCACCACGTCGTCCATCGCGGCGCTGCGCGCGGCGTGGTCCGCGAGGTCGTCGCGCAGCGACAGGCCGCCATCGGCGTCGCGCGCGAAGACGTCGCGGCGCGCGGAGAGGCGCTGCGCGAGCGCGTGGCGGATCCAGCCCACGCGCGCGCCCGCGACGCGGAAGGGCGCGAAGCCGGAGAGGTCGTGCCGGTTGCACTCGGCGATGCGGTCGAGGAACGACATTGCGCCGGGAAGCTGCCGCCTCCGCGCGCCCGGCACAAGCGTGGCGCGCGCGCCTCGGATTGACCCCGGCGGTGGGGCGGACCAGATTGCCCGCCGCAATGCAAGGGACCATCGACACGCGCCCGCTCGAGGCCGCCGAGCGCTACCTCGCCGCCGCGCGGGCCGCCGTCGCCGCGCGCGTCGCGCCGGGCGGCCGGATCGACGCGCGGGCGCTCGACGCGCACCAGTTCGCCGCGCATGGCTATGCCTGGGCCGCCGCCACGGTGGCGGGGCTGCGCGCGCTGCTCGGCTGGCGCGGCGCCCTGGCGGCGTCGGGCCGCCTCGGCGAGCGCGACGAGCTTGTCGCCGCCCTGGGCGCCGCGGAGCTGCTGCTGCAGCTCGGCACGGGGATCGCCATGAGCCAGGGCGAGACGGCGCGGCCCGCCGATCTCGGGCTCGCCACCGAGGCCGCGGCGCTGCTCGCCGACCCGGCCGTCGCGGCGCTGGTCGCGGCGGCGACGCCGGCGGCGCGCGAGCGGCTCGCCTCGCTGCTCGACGAGTCCATCCTCGAGCCGAGCTACGGCGACGAGGCGATCGACGCGATGGCGGCGAGCCTGCGCCGCTTCGCGCGCGAGCGGGTCGCCCCCCACGCGCAGGCCTGGCACCGCGCCGACGCGCTGGTGCCGATGGACGTCGTCGACGGCGTCGCGGCGCTCGGCGTCTTCGGGCTCACCGTGCCGGAGGAGTTCGGCGGGCTCGGCCTCGGCAAGGCCGCGATGTGCGCCAGCACAGAGGAGCTCTCCGCCGCATCGCTGATCGTCGGATCCCTCGCCACGCGCTCCGAGATCGCGGCCGAGCTCGTGCGCCTCGGCGGCACGCCCGCGCAGCAGGCGCATTTCCTGCCGCGCATCGCCGACGGCTCGATCCTGCCGACGGCCGTGTTCACCGAGCCCGACACGGGCAGCGACCTGGCCGGGCTGCGCACCCGCGCCACGCGCCACGGCGACCGCTGGCGCGTGCACGGCGCCAAGACATGGATCACCCACGCGGCGCGCGCCGACCTCATGACGCTGCTGGTGCGCACGGGGCGGCCCGAGGACCGCCATGACGGCCTGTCGATGCTGCTGGCGGAGAAGCCGCGCGGCACCGAGGCCGATCCCTTCCCGGTGCCCGGCCTCACGGGCACGGAGATCCGCGTGCTCGGCTATCGCGGGCTCAAGGAGTACGAGCTCGCCTTCGACGGGTTCGAGGTGCCCGGCGACGCGCTGCTCGGCGGCGTCGAGGGCCAGGGCTTTCGCCAGCTGATGGCCACCTTCGAGTCCGCGCGCATCCAGACCGCAGCGCGCGCCGTGGGCGTCGCGCGCGCGGCGCTGGCCGCGGCGCTCTCCTACGCGCGCGGGCGCATGCAGTTCGGCCGCCCGATCGCCGGCTTCCCGCGCGTCGCCCACAAGCTGGCCGCGATCGCGGTCGACGCGACGATCGCGCGCCAGCTCACCCTCGCCGCGGCGCGCGCGAAGGACGAGGACCGCCGCTGCGACATCGAGGCGGGCATGGCGAAGCTCTGGGCCGCGCGCGCGGCATGGTCGGCGGCGGACAACGCCGTGCAGGTCCATGGCGGCAACGGCTACGCCGAGGAATACGAGGTCTCGCGGCTGCTCGTCGACGCGCGCATCCTCAACATCTTCGAGGGCGCCGCCGAGATCCAGGCGCAGGTCGTCGCGCGCGGCCTGCTCGCGGCGCGCAACTGAGGTCGCCCGTCGCATGGTCCTTCGCAGGCTGCTCCTGCTCCTCGTCCTCCTCGCCGCCTGCCTCGGCGGGCCCGCCTCCGCGCGCTCGCCCGAGGAGCAGCGCCTGTCAGCCTTCGCGGCCGAGATCGGCCTGCGCGACGCCGACGGCTTCGTCGAGACGGTGCTGTCGGTGCGCCGCGACGGCAGGCTTCCCGCGCGCTACGTCGACAAGCGCGAGGCCGAGCGCCTCGGCTGGCGGCCTGGCGAGGACCTCTGCCGCGTCGCGCGCGGCCGGGCCATGGGCGGCGACCGCTTCGGCAACTACGAGCGGCGCCTGCCCGAGAGGCAGGGGCGGAGCTGGCGCGAGGCGGACCTCGACTTCGCCTGCGGGCGCCGTGGCGCGCGCCGGCTCGTCTTCTCCTCCGACGGGCTCGTCTACGTCACCACCGACCACTACCAGAGCTTCCGCGAGGTGCCGCGATGAAGACCGTCCTGCTCGACGCCGGGCTGCCGGACAAGGCCGCGGCGCTGGCGCGGATCGGGCGCGAGCTCGGCCTCGGGGAGGCCGCGCCGCGCAACCTCGACGCGCTCTGGGACGTGCTGCGCGGCGATGTCCGCGGCCCCTTCGCGATCGTCTGGCGCGACCATGCGCGCGCGCAAGAGAGGCTGGGCGCCGACTTCGACGCGCTGTGCGGCCTGCTGCGGCGGCTGGCGACCGAGCGCCGCGATTTCACCTTCACGCTGGCCTGAGCCGCGCGACGCGCTAGATGGGTGGATCCACATGTTGCAGACCCTCCTTCCCTACCTCATCGCCGCGGCCGCGCTCGCGGTCGTCGCGTCCCTCTTCGCCGGCCTCGCCGTGATGGCCAGGGGCGGCGCGGCCAACGCCCGCTGGGGCAACCGGCTGATGCGCGCGCGCGTCGCCTCGCAGGCGGCGGCGCTGCTGCTCATCGCGCTCTACTTCCTGCTCCCGAGGCTCGGCTGATGGTACGACTGACGCGCATCTACACCCGCGGCGGCGACGCAGGGCAGACCTCGCTCGGCGACGGCGCGCGCGTGTCCAAGTCCTCGACCCGCGTAGCGGCCTTCGGCACCGTGGACGAGGCGAACTCGGCGGTCGGCATCGCGCGGCTGCACGCGACGGGCGACGCCGACGCGATGCTCGGCCGAATCCAGAACGACCTCTTCGACCTCGGCGCGGACCTCTGCACGCCCGAGGAGGAGAACCCGAAATACCCGCCGCTGCGGATCAGCGACCGCCAGGTCGAGCGGCTGGAGCACGAGATCGACGCGATGAACGAGAAGCTCGCGCCGCTCGATTCCTTCATCCTGCCGGGCGGCTCTCCGGCCGCGGCCTACCTGCATCTCGCGCGCACGGTGGCACGGCGCGCGGAGCGCCTGATCGTCGAGCTCGCCGCGACCGAGCCCGTCAACCCCGCGGCCGTGCGCTACGCCAACCGGCTCTCCGACCATCTCTTCGTGCTGTCGCGCCACCTCAACGAGGACGGCAGGCGCGACGTGCTCTGGGTCCCCGGCTCCAACCGCTGACGCGTCAGCGCCGCGGGCGCGGCTTCCCGCGCCGCGCGACGGCCTTGCGCTTGGGCGCGGCCCGCCTCGCGGCAGCCGCGGGCCTTGCCGCAGCCCTGCGCTTGGCCGGCGGGGCAGCGCCCCGCTTGGGCTTGGGCTTGGGCTTGGGCTTGGCCTTGAGCTTGGGTTTCACCCCGGGCTTCTTCCTGGGCTTGGCCTTGGCCTTTGGCTTTGGCTTGGCGCTCGATCCGGGCCTCGGCGCAGGCGCGGGCGCCTGCGGGGCGGGCGCGGGCTCCTCCACGGGCGCATAGACCGGGCGCGTGCCAGGCGGCATGCGCACCGCCCCCATCCGCTGCGCCATGACGGGTCCGAAATCGGGCAGGCCGAGGACCTGGCGCGCGCGCTCCCAGTAGTGGATCCGCTCCTCGAGCCCGAGGAACCCGCCATTGATGCGCCGCGTGATCTCCCGGAAGCCGTTCTCGCTGTCGGCGTCTGCAAGGGTGTTGAGGCCGCGCGAGTGCCAGAACCAAGCCGCGGCGAGGCAGCCCGTCGCGGGGTCGAGCATGCGGTCGGGATCGCTCTCGAGCCCGAACCCGAGCGCCTGGCCGGCCTTGCGGTAGTTCTCGCGGCCGGTCACCTGGATCGGGCCGCGGCCGCGGAAGCGCCAGCCATCGCCGCTCGCCTCGTCGCCGTTGAGCATCCTGTTGGCGTAGACGCGGTTGGCGATGCGCTCGGGCTGCCTGTCATAGGCCTGCGCCTCGGCGTCGCTGCGGAAATGGCGCGGGAAGACCTTCCGCAGGCCCTCCCACGAATAGTTGAGGTTCTCCTGCACGCGTCGCAGCTCGCCGGATTCATGCGCGAGCTGGGCGAGGAACGCGGCCTGGCGCGCGGGCCTGTCGATCGCGTAGCGCCCCATCGCCTCGCCGAGCGGGCGCAGGTATTGGGGCGCCGCGGACGCGGCGTTGGGCATGATCGCCAGCAGCTGGGCACGCGTGATCATCTCGTGTCGTCTCCCCTGCCGCGGCCCCGTTTCCCCGGGCGTCCGCTCGGCCGGAGTGTAGCAAACTCCGCGCGGGGGGTGGGGGATGCGCGGTGGGCGCGTTGACTTGCCCGCGGCCGGGCCCTATTTTGCGCGGCCTACTCGCAACTCGTCACTAAGTGACGGATTTTCCACAAGAAAAGAGCGTCATCCGATGAAGGTCCTGGTCGGGGTCAAGCGCGTCATCGACTACAACGTGAAGGTCCGCGTGAAGGCGGACGGCACGGGCGTCGAGACCGCCAACGTCAAGATGTCCATGAACCCCTTCGACGAGATCGGCGTCGAGGAAGCGGTCCGCCTCAAGGAAAAGGGCATCGCGACCGAGATCGTCGCGGTGTCGATGGGGCCCGCGGCGTCGCAGGAGACGCTGCGCACCGCGCTCGCGATGGGCGCCGACCGCGGCATCCTCGTGCAGACCGACGCCGAGCTGCAGCCGCTCGCGGTCGCCAAGCTCTTCAAGGCGATCGCCACGCGCGAGGCACCCCAGCTCGTGATCGTCGGCAAGCAGGCGATCGACGACGACAGCAACCAGACGGGCCAGATGCTCGCGGCCCTGCTCGGCTGGTCCCAGGGCACCTTCGCCTCGAAGGTCGCGCCGGCCGAGGGCGGGCTCGAGGTGACGCGCGAGGTCGATGGCGGCCTCGAGACGCTCGCGCTCCGGCTGCCCGCCGTCGTGACCACCGACCTGCGCCTCAACGAGCCGCGCTACGCCTCGCTGCCCAACATCATGAAGGCGAAGAAGAAGCCGATCGAGACGCTGACGCCGGAGGCGCTGGGCGTCGACGCCGCGCCGCGCCTGGTGACGCTGAAGGTCGCCGAGCCGGCCAAGCGCCTCGCGGGCGTCAAGGTCAAGGATGTCGGCGAGCTCGTCGACAAGCTGAAGAACGAAGCCAAGGTGATCTGAGATGAGCGTCCTCGTCCTCGCCGACCACGACAACGCGTCGCTCCGCGCCGCGACGCTCAACGCCGTCACCGCCGCCGCGCAGCTCGGGCCGGTGCATGTCCTCGTCGCCGGCCATGGCTGCGACGGCGCCGCCGCCGCGGCCGCGCGCATCGCGGGCGTGGCGAAGGTGCTGAAGGTGGACGCGCCCTCCTGCGCCCACCCGCTGGCCGAGAACATCGCGCCGCTGGTCGCGCGGCTGGCCTCCGGCTACGGCCATGTCGTCGCCACCTCGACCACCGTCGGCAAGAACATCATGCCGCGCGTGGCGGCCCTGCTCGACGTCCAGCAGGTCTCGGAGGTGATCCAGGTCGTCTCCGCCGACACCTTCGTGCGCCCGATCTACGCCGGCAACGCGCTGGCGACCGTGCAGTCGAAGGACGCGATCCGCGTCATCACCGTGCGCGGCACCGCCTTCCCGCCCGCCCCCGCCGAGGGCGGGGCGGCGCCGATCGAGGTCGTCGCCGACGCCGCGGACGCCGGGCTTTCGTCCTTCCTGCGATCGGAGCTGTCGAAGTCGGAGCGCCCGGAGCTGACCTCCGCGCGCATCGTGGTCTCCGGCGGGCGCGGCATGGCCAATGGCGAGAACTTCAAGACCTACCTCGAGCCGCTCGCCGACAAGCTCGGCGCGGCGGTCGGCGCCTCGCGCGCGGCCGTCGACGCGGGCTACGTCCCGAACGACTACCAGGTCGGGCAGACGGGCAAGGTCGTGGCGCCCGACCTCTATGTCGCGGTCGGCATCTCCGGCGCGATCCAGCACCTCGCCGGCATGAAGGATTCGAAGGTGATCGTCGCCATCAACAAGGACGAGGAGGCGCCGATCTTCCAGGTGGCCGACTACGGCCTCGTCGGCGACCTCTTCAAGCTCGTCCCGGAACTGGCGGCCGCGCTGCCGCCGCGCAAGTGACCCACCAGGAGCCAGTGGCATGATCAGCACGATCGGAATCGTCGGCGCCGGCCAGATGGGCAACGGCATCGCCCATGTCTGCGCCGCCTCCGGGCACGCGGTCCGGATGCTCGACGTCAACCAGGAGGCGATCGACCGCGGCCTGCGCACGATCGCCTCGAACCTCGACCGCCAGGTCGCCAAGGGCGTGCTGACCGCCGAGCAGAAGGCGCAGACCCTCGCGCGCATCTCGACCGGGACCGAGTACGCGCTGTTCGGCGACTGCGACCTCGTCATCGAGGCGGCGCCGGAGAACGAGGCGCTCAAGCGCGAGGTCTTCCGCAAGCTCTGCCCGGTGCTCAAGCCCGACGCGATGATCGCGTCGAACACCTCGTCGATCTCGATCACCCGGCTCGCGGCGATGACCGACCGCCCCGGGCGGTTCATCGGCATGCACTTCATGAACCCCGTGCCGATCATGAAGCTCGTGGAGATCATCCGCGGCATCGCGACCAGCGAGGAGTGCTTCGTCGCCATCCGCGACCTGACCAGGAAGCTCGGCAAGTCGGCGGCGGTGGCCGAGGACTTCCCGGCCTTCATCGTCAACCGCATCCTGCTGCCGATGATCAACGAGGCGGTCTACACGCTCTACGAGGGCGTCGGGAACGTCGAGTCGATCGACACCGCGATGAAGCTCGGCGCGAACCACCCGATGGGCCCGCTCGAGCTCGCCGACTTCATCGGCCTCGACACCTGCCTCGCGGTCATGCACGTGCTCCATGACGGCCTCGCGGACTCCAAGTACCGCCCCTGCCCGCTGCTCGTGAAGTACGTCGAGGCCGGCTGGCTCGGCCGCAAGGCGAAGCGCGGGTTCTACGACTACAGCGGCGAGAAGCCCGTCCCGACGCGCTGATCCGTCCGGCGCCAGCCCAGGGCGGACAGGTCCGCCCGGGCGAGGGGCGCCTCGAGGCGCAGCCGCGGCCAGTGCGCGAGCCATCGCTTGGCGGCGATCCGCGCTTCGTAGTCGGCGCGCCTGGTGGCACCCCACGGCGTCGGGCGGCAGGCGAGGTCGAGCAGGTCGTCGACGCCGAAGGGCGCGATGACGGCGAGCGTGTCGTCGGCATCGAGGCGGATGCCGACCGCGGTGGGCGTCTCGAGCCAGAAGGTCATGGCGTGCGCGGTGTCGCGATGGGGCGGGAGGCCCTTCGCGACGTGCATGCGCGCCTGGTTGCGCACCTCCCAAGCGGTGCCCGCAAACGCGCGGGCGAGCCGAGCCTCGGCATCCGCCTCGCGCTCGCGACCGGCGTCCGCCTGGTCGAAGAAGAGCACGTCGACGTCATGGCGTTCGCGTCTTGGCGCCATCCCGTGGAGCGCGTCCCATACCCGGTCGCGCACGAAGCCCGCCGCGATGCACCAGTCGGGCAGCGCCAGTTCGCGGACCGCGCGCAACTGGCCGACGGCGCGCGCATCGGCCGCGACCAGCCGTGCGATCCAGGACATCGGGTCGGAAGGGATGCCCGGGACGGCGCCGGGCACGGGCCCGGGCCGCGTCCTCACGAATCGATGGCGCGGCGAAGCAGCGCCTCGAACGCGGGTGCGTCCCATTCGGCCGCGCCGAGAACGCGGCCCAGCTCGCGGCCCTCGCGGTCGAGCACGACCGAGACGGGCAGCCCCGGCGCACCGAGCACGCGCACGGCGGCGTTGGACGGATCGAGGTAGGGCGCAAGCCGCGACAGGCCGAGCTTCCCGAGGAAGGGCTGCACGACGCTGGCGCCCTGGCGATCGACGGAGATCGCCACGACGTCGAAATCGGGGCCGCCCAGCCGCGCGGCGATGCGGTCGAGCGCCGGCATCTCCTCGACGCAGGGCGCGCACCAGGTCGCCCAGAGATTGACGAGGACGACGCGCCCGCGCCAGTCGGCGAGGCTGCGCGCCATGCCCGCGCCGTCCACGAAGTCGAGCGCGACCGGCGCGCCGCGCGCGGTGGCCGGCTGCCACTGGCCGAGGTTGCGTGCCGCAGGCGGAGGCGGCGCGGGCGGAGGCGGCGCCATCCGGTCGAGGAGCACGAGGGCCAGCACGACGCCCGCCAGCACCAGGGCGACGAGGGCGACGACGAGGCGCAGCGACGCCAGATTCATGGGTGCGTGTCCCGCATGCGCTGGCCTATAACAGGCCGCCGCAACGCTTTCATCCACAGCTTCGCCGGGACTTTGCTCCATGCCTGACAGCAAGCGCCGCAAGGCGCGCGCCAACGCGCCCGCCAACCAGCTCTGGGGCGGCCGCTACGCCGCGGGTCCCGCCGCGGTGATGACCGCCATCAACGCGTCGATCGACGTCGACCGGCGCCTCTGGCGCGAGGACATCCAGGGCTCGCTCGCCCATGTCGCCATGCTCGCGCGCCAGGGCATCGTCCGCCCGGCCGACGCCGCGCGCATCGCGCGCGGCCTGAAGAAGGTCGCCGCCGAGATCGAGGCCGGCAAGTTCGCCTTCAGCACCGCGCTGGAGGACATCCACATGAACGTCGAGGCACG
This sequence comes from Pseudomonadota bacterium, assembly GCA_041178225.1. Classification (GTDB taxonomy): domain Bacteria; phylum Pseudomonadota; class Alphaproteobacteria; order CACIAM-22H2; family CACIAM-22H2; genus CAIOSQ01. Next base: position 33,095 of record JBEGVV010000102.1, read on the forward strand.
GCTGGCCGAGCTCATCGGCAAGCCCGCCGGACGACTGCACACGGCGCGCTCGCGCAACGACCAGGTCGCGACCGACCTCGCGCTGTGGCTGCGCGCCGCCTGCGCGCGCGCCGACGCGATGATCCGCGAACTGCAGCGCGCGCTCCTCGCCCAGGCAGAGGCGCATGCCGGCACGATCATGCCGGGCTACACGCACCTGCAGCCGGCCCAGCCCGTGACCTTCGGTCACCACATGCTCGCCTATGTCGAGATGCTCGGCCGCGACCGCGGCCGCTTCGCAGACGCGGCCCGGCGCGGCAACCGCTCGCCGCTGGGCGCCGCGGCGCTCGCCGGCACCTCCTTCCCCATCGACCGCCACGCGACGGCGAAGGCGCTGGGCTTCGACGGGCCGACCGACAACTCGCTGGACTCCGTCGCCAGCCGCGACTTCGGCCTCGAGTTCCTCGCCGCCTGCTCGATCTGCTCGACGCATCTCTCGCGCCTGGCCGAGGAGCTCGTGATCTGGACGAACCCGCTCTTCGGCTTCGTGTCGCTGTCCGACGCCTTCACGACCGGCAGCTCGATCATGCCGCAGAAGCGCAACCCCGACGCCGCAGAGCTCGTCCGCGGCAAGGCGGGCGCCACGCTCGGCGCCTTCGTGCGCCTGACCATGATCCTCAAGGGCCTGCCGCTGACCTATGGCAAGGACATGCAGGACGACAAGCCGGCGATCTTCGAGGCGGCCGACGCGATCGAGCTCAGCCTCGCCGCGATGGCCGGGATGATCGCCGACATGAAGGCCAACCCCGCGCGCATGCGCGCGGCGGCGGGCGGCGGCTTCTCGACCGCAACCGACCTCGCCGACTGGCTCGTGCGCGCGGCGGGCCTGCCCTTCCGCGAGGCGCACCACGTCACGGGGCGCCTCGTGCGCCTTGCCGAGGAGCGCGGCTGCGACCTGCCGGACCTGCCGCTGGCGGCGATGCGCGCCGTCGACAAGCGGATCACGAAGGACGTGCTCGGCGTCCTCGGCGTCGACAACTCGGTGCGCTCGCGGCGCAGCCATGGCGGCACCGCGCCCGCCAGCGTGCTGCGCGCGGCGCGCGCGGCGCGACGCAAGTGGCTGTGATGGCGTCGCCGGACGGCGCGCGCGCGGGCGATGCCGTCGCGCCGCGCGCGCCGGACGCTGGGCGCCGCGGGGCGCTCGCCGCGCTCGCGCTGCTGCCGCTGGTCGCGCTCGCGGCCTGCGGGCGCCGCGGCAGGCCCGAGCCGCCGGAAGGCGCGGATCCCGCCTACCCGCGCCCCTACCCAGCGAGATGACAGGATGAGCTTCACCTACCGCGACGGCGAGCTCCACGCCGAGGACGTGCCGCTCGCCGCCATCGCCGAGCGCCACGGCACGCCGACCTATGTCTACTCGACCGCGGTGCTGCGCGCGCGCTACCGCGCCTATGTCGACGCCTTCGCGGACCTCGCGCCGGTCGTCTGCTACGCGCTGAAGGCGAACTCGAACCAGGCCGTGATCGCGACCTTCGCGCGCGAGGGCGCGGGCGCCGACATCGTCTCGCTCGGCGAGATGAAGCGCGCGCTGGCGGCGGGGATCCCGGCCTCGCGCATCGTCTTCGCCGGCGTCGGCAAGACGGCGGAGGAGATGCGCGCGGCGCTGGCCGCCGGCATCATGCAGTTCAACGTCGAGTCCGAGCCCGAGCTGCGCATGCTCTCCGGCGTCGCCGAGGCGATGGGCACGAAGGCGCCGGTGGCGCTGCGCGTGAACCCCGACGTCGACGCCGGCACGCACGCCAAGATCACCACCGGCAAGGCCGAGAACAAGTTCGGCATCGAGATGGCGCAGGCGCAAGACGTCGCGGCGCTCGCGCGCTCCCTGCCCGGCATCTCCCTCGAGGCGCTGAGCGTGCATATCGGCTCGCAGCTGACCGCGATGGCGCCGTTCCGCGCGGCCTTCGCGCGGCTGGGCGACCTGGCGCGACGCCTGAACGCCACGGGGCCCGGGCTGCGACGCCTCGACTTCGGCGGCGGCGTGGGCGTCGTCTACCGCGACGAGACGCCACCAGACCTCGCGGCCTACGCGGCCGCCGTGCGCGAGGCCGTCGCCGGGCTGGACGTCGGCATCGTGCTGGAGCCCGGACGCAGCCTCGTCGCCGAGGCGGGCGTGCTGCTCGCGCGCGTGATCCGCGTCAAGGAAGGCACGGCGAAGCGCTTCGCGATCGTCGACGCGGCGATGAACGACCTCATCCGCCCGACGCTCTACGAGGCCTGGATGCCCATCATGCCGGTGCGCGCGCCGCGCGAGGGCGCCAACCTCTCGCCCATGGACGTCGTGGGGCCGATCTGCGAGACCGGCGACTACCTCGCCAGGGACAGGGACATGCCGCCGCTGGCGGATGGCGACCTCGTCGTGGTCGGCGCCGCCGGCGCCTATGGCTCGGCGATGGGATCGACCTACAACTCGCGACCGCTCGCCGCCGAGGTGCTGGTCAGCGGGTCGCGGACGGCGCTGGTCCGCCCGCGCGAGGACATCGAGGCGATCATCGCCCGCGAGAGCCTGGCCCCCTGGCAGGCATGAGGTCGCGGCCATCGGCTGTGGACCCTCGCCCTGCGGCTCGGGCAGACTAGGTCCTCCCCAAGCGCGCCGCCCCGGCGCCGAGGAGCGCCCATGCCAGGACCAGGGACGCCGGAGAGCACCGCCCAGACGCCCGACGCGGCGCTGCGCGGCCTCGCGCGCCGGCTGGCGCTGGCGCGGCTGGCGCTGGCATGGGAGGCGACCTGGCGCGCCGCCTGGCCGCTGGCGCTGCTCGCCGGCCTCTTCCTCGTCGTCGCCCTTCTCGACGTGCTGCCGCTGCTGGCGCCGTGGCTCCACGCCTGCGCCCTGTCGGCATTCGCGCTGGCGGCGGTCGCCGGCGCCTGGCTCGCGCTGCGAGGGCTTCGCTGGCCCTCCGGCGAGGAGGCCCAGCGCCGCCTCGAGACCGCGTCGGGCTTCGCCCATCGCCCTCTTGCCGCGCTGCGCGACCGCATCGCCGGCGGCGCCGACGACGCGATCGCCGCCGCGCTCTGGCAGGCGCATCGCCGCCGCGTGGCCGAGCGCCTCGGCGCGGCGCGCGCTGGCTGGCCGCGGCCGCATGTCGCCGCGCGCGACCCGCTGGCGCTGCGCGGGCTGGTCGCGCTGCTCGTCGTCGTCGCCTTCGTGCTCGGCGGCGGCGGCGCGCGGGAAAGGCTGCAGCGCGCCCTTTCGCCGGGCACCGTGGTCGCCGCCGTGCCAGCCGGCACGCTCGACATCTGGATCACGCCCCCGGCCTATACCGGCGTCGCGCCGCTGGTGCCGCGCCCGGACGCGCCGGGCGAGCTCGTGGTGCCCGCCGGCTCGACGCTGCTCGCGCAGGTCGGCGGCGGCCGCGGCCAGCCCACGCTCGAGGTCGACGCGGCGGCGACGCCCTTCGATGCGGTCGACGCCCGCAGCTTCCGCGTCTCGGCGCGCATCGACGCGGGCAGCGCGCTGCGCGTCGTGCAGGACGGCAAGCCGCTCGGCGCCTGGGCGCTGCGCGTGGTGCCCGACGCGCTGCCCGTGGCGCGCTTCCAGGCGCCGCCGGGCAGCACGCGCCGTTCCGCGCTGAAGATCGACTTCGAGGCCGAGGACGACTACGGCCTCGCCTCGATCGTCGCGACGCTGCGCCGGGCCGAGCGCCCCGAGGGCGTCGAGGACGAGGAGATCGAGCTGCCGCTCACGCTCAGCGAGCCCGGCGCGCGCGAGTCCCGCGGCACGGGCTTCCACGACCTCACCGCCCATCCCTGGGCAGGCCTGCGCGTCGCCGTGCGGCTGCGCGCCACCGATACCGCCGGCCAGCATGGCCTCTCGGAGCCCGCGGAGATCGTCCTGCCGGAGCGCGCCTTCCGCAATCCCGTCGCGCGCGCGATCGTCGAGCAGCGCAAGCTCCTGGTCTCCGACCCCGCCGCGCAGCGCCGCGGCGTCGCCTTCGCGCTCGGCGCGATCTCGGGCCTGCCCGCGGGTTTCCAGGACGACACGGTCGTCTTCCTCGCGCTGCGCTTCGCCGTGCTGCGCCTCGAGGCGCGCGACGGCGCCGAGCGCGCCAGCGTCGACGCGGTGCAGTCGCTGCTCTGGGACACGGCGCTGCGCATCGAGGACGGCAGGCTCAGCCTCGCGGAGCGCGAGCTGCGCGCGCTGCAGCAGCGCCTGCAGGACGCGATCGCGAACCGCGAGAGCGACGAGGAGATCGAGCGGCTGATCCGCGAGCTCCAGCAGGCGATCGACCGCTACCTGCAGGCGATGATCGAGAACGCGATGCGCAACCCGCAGGATCCGCGCGCGCAGCGTCCGATGGACCGCAACGCGCGCCGCGTCGAGCGCATGGACCTGCAGCGCATGCTCGACCGCGCGCGCGAGATGGCGCGCACCGGCGCGCGCGACCAGGCGCGCGACATGCTCCAGAGGCTCCAGGAGATGCTGGAGAATTTGCGCGCCGGCCAGCCGATGCAGGCGCGGCCCGGCGAGGGCGAGGGCGAAGGCGAAGGCGAAGGCGAGGGCGAGGGCGGCGCCGGGCAGATGATGCAGGGCATGCAGGATCTGATGCGCCGCCAGCAGGAACTGACCGATCGCAGCTTCCGCCGCTCGCAGCAGCAGCGCCCCGGCCAGCGCGGCCAGCAGGGCCAGCGTGGCCAGCAGGGCCAGCCCGGCCAGCAGGGCGGCCAGCCCGGCGAGGGCGAGGGCGACGCGGATGCCGACATCGCCGAGCAGGAGGCTCTGCGCGAGCAGCTGGGTGAGATGATGCGCGGCCTCGCCGAGCGCGGGAGCCGGATCCCCAATGGCCTTGGCCGCGCCGAGCGCGCGATGCGCGAGGCGCTCGACGCGATGCGCCGCGGCCAGCCCGGGCGCGCGGTCCGCCCGCAGATGGACGCGCTCGACCAGATGCGGCAGGGCGCGCGCGAGATGATGCAGGAGATGATGGACCAGCTCGCGCGCCAGCAGCAGCAGGAAGGCGGCGGCCAGCCCGGCGCGGAGGAACCCGACGCGCGGGGCGAGCCACGCGACCAGGCGCGCGATCCCGCCGGCCGGCCCATGAACAACGGGCTGGGCGGCACGAACTCCAGCGACGTGAACATCCCGGGCCAGGGCGAGCTGCAGCGCTCGCGCGAGATCCTCGAGGAACTGCTGCGCCGCGCGGGCGAACGCTTCCGCCCGCAGCTCGAGCGCGACTACATCGAGAGGCTGCTGCGCCGGTTCTGAGCGCCCCGGCGCGGGGCGCTCACTCGAACTGGCCGAGCTTCAGGATCACCTCGGCGGGACGCACGCCGCCGATCGGCACGTCGGCGCGGAACACCGCGCCCTCTCCTGGCCAGATCCAGCGCCGCGACGCGACGACCTCCTGGCGCGCGATCTCCATCTTCCGGATATCGAACATCCGCACCTGGAGCGTGGCGATGCTGCGCGGGACCCAGGATGCGTTCACGACCTCGCCGCTCACGACGATGGAGGGCGGCAGGCTCGCGGGATCGAGCGCGCGGATGTCGGGCTCGGTGCGCAGCCCGCTGCGCAGCGTGAAGCCTTCCTCGGTCATGTGGGGCATCAGCCGCGTCGCACGGAAGACGGGTCGCGACGCCGGGTACTCGCTGACGATGACCTCGTGGAAATAGATGGTCGCGGCGAGCAGCACGGTGGCCGTGGCGAAGGCGCCCCATCCGAGGCCCAGCAGGATGCGACGACGCAGCCCGGGCGAGGCATTCCGGTCGCGCGCCTCGCGCGCGGCCTTGCGGCGCTCCAGCGCCGCCGCCGCGGCCTTGGCGCTTTCCTCCTCGGCAGCCGGGGCGGCCGGCTCCTCGATGTAGACGACCTCCGGCGGTGGAGGAGGCGGAGGCGGGGGTGGCGGCGGCGGGGGAGGTGGCGGGGGCGGAGGTGGTGGGGGCGGCGGCGGGGGGGGCGCCGGGGGCGGCGGCGCGGCCGGCCGGTCGAGCGGCTCGCCATTGGCGTCGACCTTCCACTCATGCGCGCATTTCCCGCAGCGGAGCTTGCGGCCCGACGGGGTGAGCGCGTGGTCGGGCACGCGGAAGCGCGAGAAGCAATTGGGGCAGCCGATGATCATATGTCGCGAACCTCGCCCCGGCTCCACTTGACGGCGTCCGACTATCTACGCGACCGGCGCGCAGGATGACAAGCCGACGCGCCGGGGCGGCCCGGTTTGCCGCCCGCGCCGCGCATGCGAGAGTCGCGCCAGCCCCCATGCCAAGCACCGAGTCGCAACCGGCCGGGACCAGCCCTGTCGTCGAGTTCGAGCATGTCGGCCTGCGCTACGGTGCGGGCCCGGAGGTGCTGCGCGACATCAGCTTCCGCCTCGAGCCGGGCTCCTTCCACTTCATGACCGGGGCCTCCGGCGCCGGCAAGTCCTCCCTCCTGTCGCTGCTCTACCTCGCCCTGCGGCCGACCCGCGGCCGCGTCTCGGTCTTCGGCCAGGATGTCGCGCGTGCCGGGCGCGAGGACCTCGCCGCCCTGCGCCGGCGCATCGGGGTGGTGTTCCAGGACTTCCGCCTCTTCGACCATCTCGACATCGTCGACAACGCGGCCCTGCCGCTGCGCATCGCGGGCGCCGACCCGCAGGCGAGCCGCCGCGACGTGGTCGAGCTGCTGGAATGGGTGGGGCTGGGCGGCATGCTGGATGCGCGCCCCCCCGTCCTGTCGGGCGGGCAGAAGCAGCGCCTCGCCATCGCCCGCGCGGTCGTCGCGCGGCCAAGGCTGCTGCTCGCCGACGAGCCCACGGGCAATGTCGACGACCAGATGGCCCTGCGCCTGCTCTACCTCTTCGAGGCGCTGCACCGCATGGGCACGACGGTCGTGATCGCGACCCACAATACGCGGCTGGTCGAGCGCTTCGCCTATCCCGAGCTGCAGCTCGACGCGGGAAGCCTCGCGCGGCTGCCCTCGCGCAAGGCGCGGCTGCTGTGAGCGGCCTGCTCGACCTCCCGCGCGGCGACGGGCGCCTCCACCTGCGCGGCATCGCGGCGGCGGCGTCCTTCCTCGCCTGCCTCGCCCTCGCCTTCGTCGTCTGCGCCGACGCGCTGTCGCAGCGCCTGCGCGCCGAGCTCGGCGCGGCGCTGACCATCGAGGTCGCCGCCGGCCCGGAGCTCGAGGCGCGCGTCGATGCGGCGCTGGCGCGCCTGCGCGCGGCGCCAGGCGTCGCCGAGGCAAGCCGCCTGCCGCCGGAGCGGATGCGCGCGCTGCTCGCGCCCTGGCTCGGCGAGGCGGAGGAGGTCGCCGACCTGCCCCTGCCCGCGCTCGTCGAGCTGCGCCTGCTGCCGGGCGGCGGCTTCCCGCGCGCCGAGCTCGAGGCCGAGCTGCGCGCCGCGGTGCCGGGGCTTTCCTTCGACGACCACGCCTCGTGGCGCGAGGCGCTGCTGCGCCTCGACCTCGCGGCGGCGCTGCTCTCGGGCGGGGTGCTGCTCGCGGTCGGCCTCGCGGGCATGGCGGCCGTGGCGCTGGCCACGCATGCGCGGCTCGCCGCGCGGCGCGAGCAGGTCGAGATCCTGCACCTCATGGGCGCGCGCGACGCGCGCATCATGGCGGAGATCGCCGCCGATGCCGCGAGGCTGGGCGCGTCCGGCGCCGCCATCGGCGCCGCTCTGGCTGCCGCGCTGGTCGCCGCCGCCGCCTTCGTCGCGGGTCCGCTGCCGCCCGGCGCCCTGCCGGCGCCCGCGCCCGATCCCGCGTCCTGGGCGCTGCTCGCCCTGCCCGTCCCGGTCGCCGCCCTGCTCGCGGCGGCGACCGCGGCGTGGGCGACGCGCGCCGCCTTGCGTAGGATGCCGTGACATGACACGCCCGCGCCTCGTCCTGCTCGACCGCGACGGGGTCCTCAACAAGGACCGCGCCGACTACGTGAAGTCGCCCGCCGAGCTGGAGATGATCGCCGGCTCCGCGGCCGCCGTGGCCCGCCTCAACGCGGCGGGGATCGCGGTGGCGCTGTGCACCAACCAGAGCGCGGTCGGTCGCGGCATCATCGACGCCGGCATGCTCGACCGGATCCACGACAGGCTGCGCGACGAGCTCGCGCGCGCGGGGGCGCGGCTCGACGCCATCCATGCCTGCCCCGACGCGCCGGGCCAGCGCTCGACCCATCGCAAGCCAGCGCCCGGCATGCTGCTCGACGCGATGCGGCGCTTCCGCGTCGCGGGCCAAGACGCGACGATGATCGGCGACTCGCTGCGCGACCTCGAGGCGGCGCTCGCCGCCGGCGCGGCACGCGTGCTGGTGCGCACCGGGCACGGCGCCGCTACCCAGGCCGCGGGGCTGCCGCCCGGCCTGCTGCCGGTCGGGGTGCACGAGGACCTGGCCGCGGCCGTCGACGCCATGCTCGGGTCCGGCCGGTGAGGCTGCCGAGCCGCCGCAAGCCGTCCTGGGTCCGGCTCTTCGCCCTCCTGGTGACGGTCCCGATCCTCGTCTACCTCGGCGGGCTGCTGTGGTTCGTCGAGCTGATCCCGCGCGAGGCCGACGACGACGGCAGCCACACCGACGCGATCGTCGTGCTGACGGGCGGCGCGGCGCGCGTGGCGACGGGCCTCGACCTGCTGCGCCAGGGACGCGCGCGCCGCCTGCTCGTCTCCGGCGTCTATCGCGGCGTCGACGTGCAGGAACTGCTGCGCACGCAGCGCCAGTCGCCCGGCGACATCGAATGCTGCATAGCCCTGGGCTACGAGGCCGGGACGACGGAGGGCAACGCCGCGGAGACGCGCGACTGGACCGCCCGCGAGGGCGTCGCCAGCCTGCGCCTCGTCACCGCCTCGTACCACATGCCGCGCAGCCTGCTGGAGTTCCGGCGCGCGATGCCCGGCATGGCGATCGTGCCGCATCCCGTCATACCGGAGAGCTTCCGCCGCGACGAATGGTGGGCCTGGCCGGGTTCGCTGCAGCTGGTCGTCGGCGAGTACCACAAGCTGGTCGCGGCGCTGCTGCGGCCCTATCTCGGGAGCCCACGATGATCCTGCTCCGCTCCGCCCTGTTCAACATCGCCTTCTTCGGCTGGACGATCCTGCTGCTGCTCGCGGGACTGCCGCTGCTGCTCGCGCCGCGCCGCGCGATCCACGCCATCGGCGCGCTCTGGGCGCGCGGGACGCTGCTGCTGCTGCGCGCGCTGGTCGGCATCCGGCTGGAGGTGCGCGGCGCGCTCGCGCCCGGCGCGCGGCTCGTGGCCGCCAAGCACCAGTCCGCGCTCGACACGATGCTGTTCTACCTGCTGGCGCACGACGTCGCCTACGTGATGAAGCAGGAACTCGCCGCGATCCCGATCTATGGCCTCTTCGCGCGCCACCAGCGCATGATCCTCGTCGACCGCAAGGCCGGCGCCTCGGCGCTGAAGAAGCTCGTGGCCGATGCCTCGGCCGCGCGCGGCGAGGGGCGCCAGATCGTGATCTTCCCGCAAGGCACGCGCACGCCACCCGGCGCGCCGGCCTCCGCGCATCCCTACCAGCCGGGGATCGCGGCGCTGCAGCATGCGCTGCGCATGCCGACGACGCCGGTGGCGCTCAATTCGGGCCTGTGCTGGGGACGGCGCAGCTTCGTGAAGCGGCCTGGGCGCATCGTCGTCGAGTTCCTGCCGGAGATCCCCGCCGGGCTCCAGCGCGCGGAATTCATGCGCCGCCTGGAGGAATCGATCGAGTCGGCGACGGCGCGGCTGGAGCGCGAGGCAGGGGACGCGGCGCGCTCATGACGCGCGGCGCGCGGCGAGCAGCAGGAACATCGGGCGCTCGAGCTCGACGGCGAGCGACGGCCGCGCGGCGATCTGCGCGTCGCTGGGTCGCCACTCCTCGACATGCGACAGGGCGAAGCCCGCGCGCAGCACGGCGTTGATCGTGGTCGAGGCGAGGCGGTGGCGCTTGGCGACGCGCGCGCCGAGCCAGTCCACCTCGCGCGGCCCCTCGCGCATGTAGCCGTCGACGGGCCAGGACAGGCGGCCCTGCGCGTCCTTGGTCCAGCCCGGCCTCGCGGGCGCGCTGTAGACCGGATGCTCGACGGAGAAGACCAGCGCGCCACCGGGGCGCAGCGCTCCATGCACGCGGCCAAGCATCTCGCCGAGCCGCTCGACGTAGTGGAAGGCGAGCGAGCTCCACGCCACGTCGAAGGAGGCGGGCGCGAGCTGCAGCGCCTCGAGGTCGGCCAGCTCGTAGGCGATCGCCGGGTGGGCGTTGGCCTCCCGCGCGCGCGCCAGCATCAGCCTCGAGGAATCGAGCCCGAGCACCCGCCGCGCGCCCTCGCCCGCCGCATGCCGGCTGAACCAGCCGTGGCCGCAACCGAGGTCCAGCACGTCCAGCCCGGCGAGGGGCGGCAGCAGCGCCCGCAGCGATGGCCATTCCGGCGCGCCGTCGAGCCCGTGGACCGAGCGCGGCAGGGTCGCGTAGCCGGCGAAGAAGGCCGGATCGTCGTAGGGATTGCCGGTCATGGAGCCTCCCTGGGCGGGCGCGGGATACTGGACCCGTCGGCCGCCGAAACGAAGCGGGAACATTGGCGCCGGGCCCCCGGGCGCCTATAGTCCCCGGCCCTTTCGAGCAGGACGATGACCATGCAGCCAGTATCCGCGATCTCCCAGCAGATCTGGGACATGAAGTACCGCTTCAAGGACGAGCGCGGGCAGCCCGTCGACCGAGACATCCCCGACACGTGGCGGCGCATCGCCGACGCGCTCGCCGAGGCCGAGGCGCCCGAGGCGCGCGCGCGCTGGGCGGACGCCTTCTACGGCGCGCTCGAGGGCTTCAAGTTCATCCCCGCGGGCCGCATCGTCGCCGGCGCCGGCACCAGCCGCCACGTCACGCTCTTCAACTGCTTCGTCATGGGCACGATCCCCGACGACATGGC
>JBEGVV010000103.1:0-16125 GCA_041178225.1 Pseudomonadota bacterium
GAGGCTGCCGCGAGCGGGCGCAGCCTGTCCTCGGTCGCGCGCACGTCGCCGAGCTCGACGGGGTTCAGCGCCCCCACCGCGCCCAGCGCGGTGCGCGCTCCATCCGCGAAGCGGTAGAGCCCGGCCTCGGAGACGTCGACGCTGGCCGTCGCGCGGCCTGCGCCCGCCTCGCGCAGATCGATGCGCCGCTTCTCGCCAGAGGGCGAGGTCATCTCCACGGCGGCGCCATCGGGCTCGAGCGAGCGGCGCGTCACCTCGATGCGCCCGCCCTTCACCGCGACGCGGAGGTCGTTCTCCTCGAGCTCCGGCTCCTTCATCAGCCAGTGCGCGATGCGGCGCAGCAGCTCGGCATGCGGGCCGCCGCCGTCATGGCCGCGCGCCCACAGCCAGATGTGGTCGGACTGAAGCTGCGCCACGCGGCCGGCGCCGACGCGGTCGAGCAGCAGGAGCGGGCGGCCCTGCGCGGCGACGAGAAGGTTCTGGCCGCGGCGCTGGTCCGCGTCGACGGTGCTGTACCAGCGACCCCAGCCGGGCTCCGCGCCCTCCGCGCCGAGGCCCGGGAGCTCGGCCGTGACGGGGTGGCGCCTGCCGGCGTCGGTGGGCGCGGGACGGTAGCCCTGCTCGAGGACGCGCCCGCTCGGGACCGCCGGCATGATCTGCCCGACGGGCGAGTTGAACAGCGAGTTGTTCGGGCCCTGGTTCGGGCCGACCGCGAGCAGCAGCGCGCCGCCGCGCCGCACCCAGCGCACGATGTTGTCGAGGTAGACTTGGGCGAGCACGTCGCGGCGGCGGTAGCGGTCGAAGACGATGAGGTCGAACTCGTCGAGCTTGACCTCGAAGAGCTCGCGGATCGGGAAGGCGATCAGCGACAGCTCGTTCACCGGCGTGAAGTCCTGCGCCTCGGGCGGCCGCAGGATCGTGAAGTGGACGAGGTCGACCGCGGGGTCGGACTTGAGCAGCGCGCGCCAGGTCCGCTCGCCGGGATGCGGCTCGCCCGTCACCAGCAGCACGCGCAGGCGGTCGCGCACGCCGGACACCGCGACGACCGCGCGGTTGTTCTCCAGCGTCAGCTCGCGCGAGCCGGCCTCGACGGAGACCTCGAAGAGCGACGTGCCCGCGCGCTCGAGCACGAACTCCACCTCCTGCGCGACGCCGGTGCGCAGCGTCAGCACGCGCGTCTCGCCGCCGTCGCGGCGCAGCTCGACGCGCGCCGTGCCCTGCGCCGCGCCCGGCCCGTCGTCGATGCGCAGTGTCATGGTCTGCGGCTTCCCGACGATCGCGTAGGTCGGCGCCTGCTCGACGACGAGGCGCCGGTCGCGCTCGCCGCGCTCGCCGGTCAGCAGCACATGGACCGGCGCGGGCCATGCCTCCCTGGAGATGCGCCCTGCCTCCGGCGCGTCGTGGACCTGGCCGTCCGTCAGCATCACCACGCCGCCGAGCCGCGCGCGGGGCACGTCCGAGAGCGCGCGCTCGAGCGCGCCCACGAGGCGCGTGCCGTCGGCGTCGATGCCGCCGCCGGCGCCGGCGCGCACCACGCGCAGCTCGAGGTCGGCCAGGCCGTCGGCGCGCGCGCGCAGCCGCGCGAGCGCCTCCTCGGTGCGCGCGCGGCGCTCGCCGATGTCCTGGCTGCGGGAGTCGTCGACCACCACGACGCCGATGTCCGGCAGCGGCCTGCGCTCCTCGACCAGCGCGATCGGGTTGGCCAGCGCGGCGAGCAGCGCCGCGATGGCGAGCATGCGCCACCAGCGGCCGGGCGCGCGCGCGGCGAAGGTCGCGGCGAGCAGCGCCGCGCCGGCGAGCGCGAGCGTGGCGATCGCCCACCAAGGGACCGCTGGCGCGAAGGCGATGGAGACCTCGCCGCTCATCGCCGCAGGCGCTCGAGTATGGAGTCCACGTGGACCTGGTCGCCCTTGTAGTTGCCGGTGAGGGCGTACATCGCGACGTTGACGCCGAAGCGCACGGCGAACTCGCGCTGCGTCTCGCCACCGGGCACCGCGGCGTAGAGCGGACGGCCCTGGCGGTCGGTGGCCCAGGCCGCGGCCCAGTCATGCGCGCCGATGATGACCGAGGAGACGCCGTCGTTGGTCGCGCGGCCGTCGCTCTCCACCCAGACTGGCGCGCCGGCGTAGCGGCCGGGGAAGTCGGAGAGCAGGTAGAAGGCCTTGGTCAGGACGTGGCCCTCTGGCACCGGCACGAGCGGCGGCAGGTCGAGCCCGCGCAGGATCTCGCGCAGGCGCTGCGCCGCCGGGCCGGTGCCCGCGCCCGGGCGCGCCAGCTCGACCTCGCGCGTGTCGAACAGGATCATGCCGCCATTGCGCAGGTAGGCCTGCACGCGCGCCATCGCCGCCGGGGCGGGCCGCGGCGCGCCGGGCGCGATCGCCCAGTAGACGAGCGGGAAGAAGGAGAGCTCGTCGACCTCGATGTCGAGCTCGACGGGCGGCCCCGGGTCGATCGAGGTGCGACGGCTGAGCACCGCGCCGAGCCCGACGAGCCCCGCGCGCGTCACGTCGTCGACCTGCTGCACGCCGGTGCGCACGTAGCCGAAATGCGTCGAGAGCGACGCGGCGATGCCCGCGTCGTCGTCGCGCGTCGCGCGCGGCGCGGGCTGCTGCGCGCCTGCATGCCCCGCGACGAGGCCCGACAGGAGGAGCACCGCCGCGAGCGTCGCGACCGCGCCGCGCCGGGCGCGCAGCGCGCCGCGCAGGAAGAGGCTCGCCGCGAAGTCGACGAGCAGCAGCGCCAGCGCCGCCACGAGCAGCCAGGGCTTGGCGTCCGTCTCGCTCGCCGCGGCGTAGGCGCCCTCGCGCACGCCGTCGGGAAGCGCGCCGACCGGCGCGTAGGCCGCGAGCGCGGCGGAGAGGTTGAGCGCGCGCCGCGCGCCCTCGCTGCCGTACCAGCCCGGCGGATGGCGCGGGCTGGCGGCGGCGCGCGGGATGTCGGCGCCGGCGATCGCCGCCGCAGCGGGCGGAGGCGCGTCGAGCCGGCCGAAGCCGTCGAGCGCGGCGACGGGGGCGAGCAGGCCGCCCGCGCCCTCGGCGCCGACGCCCTGGCTCAGCGCGACGACGCGCTGGAGCATCTCGACGAAGAGGCCGGAGAGCGCGAGGCTCGACCAGTCCGGCGTCGCCGTGGTGTGCACGAGCACGACCCAGCCCTCGCCGCGGCGGTCGGCGGTGACGAGCGGCGTGCCGTCGGCCAGCCGCGCCCAGCTGCGCTGCTGCAGGTCGAGGCTCGGCTCGGCGAGGACCTGGCGGGTGACGCGCACGTCCTCCGGCACGGCGAGGCCGGCGAAGGGGCTGGCCGCGTCGAAGGGCGCGAGGCCGGCAGGCTGCGCCCAGGTCAGCGCGCCGCCGAAGGTGCGGCTGCCGCCCGCGCGCAGCGTGACGGGCACCAGCTCGTCCGCGCCCTCGGCGAGGCTCGGGCCGGCGAAGCGCAGGAGCAGGCCGCCCTTGCGGACCCACGCATCGACCGCCGCGAAGTCGGCGTCGGCGAGGCGCCCGGTGTCCGCGAGCACGAGCACGGCGAGCTCGCGCTGCATCAGCTCAGCGATCGCGCCGGTGCGCAGGTCGGCGAGCGGCGCGAGCGCGCGCTGCACGTAGTAGGTCTGCGCGAGCAGGGGCTGCGCGCGCTCCGCGCCGCCGGCGGTGACGATGCCGACGGGACGGCGGCGGAAGCGCTCGTCGAGCAGCACGGCGGCGCCCGCGCTGGCCTCCCCCTCGATCTCGACCCGCGCGGCGCGGTTGCGGATCTCGGCGGGCAGCGCGAGGCGCGCGCTTGCCCGCGCCTCGCCCTCGGCGAAGGTCGCGGCCTCGCGCGCGAGCAGCCGCCCGTCCTCCGCGAGGACGCGCAGCACGACGCGTTCCGGCGCGCCGGGGGCGATCCGCCGCGCCTGGAGCACCAGCGCGCCGGGCTCGGTCGCCGGAGGGAGGACGAGGCGCGCGGACTGGGCCGGCGGCTCGCGCAGGAACTCCACCTGGCCGATGGCGGCGAGCGACGCGAGCAGCGGCGCGAGCTCCCCGTCGTCGACGCCGTCGCCGAGATAGATCGTCGTCGCGAGCGTGCCGAGCCGCAGCTCCTCGACCGCGCGGCGCGCCGCGGCGCGATCGACCGGCCAGGGCTTCGGCTGCAGCGCAGCGGCCGTGGCGCGCACGTCGCCCGCGCGCGACAGGCGTCCCGCGCGTGGCGGGTCGCCGGCCAGGCCGGGCGCGGTCGTCACCAGCATCACGGGCCGTGCCTCGCGCTCCGCGCGGTCCAGCAGCCCGTCGATCGTGCGCCGGCGCGCTTCCCAGTTGCGCGCCGCTGCCCAGCCGTCGTCGACCACGACGAGCAGCGGGCCGTTGCCCGCGAGCCGTGCCTGCGGGTTCAGGATCGGGTGGGCGAGGGCGAGGATCACGAGCGCCGCGACGGCGAGGCGCAGCAGCAGCAGCCACCAGGGCGTGCGCGCGGGCGTCTCCTCGCGCGGCCGCAGCCGCAGCAGGATCGCGATCGCGGGGAAGGAGACCTCGCGCGGCGCGGGCGGCGTCACGCGCAGCAGCAGCCAGAGCGCCGGCAGCGCCGCGAGCGCGACCAGCCAGAGCGGCGACAGGAAGGCGAGCGCGCCGAGGCCGGTCACCGGCGCGATCCCCCGCGCCCGTCCGCCGCGCGCGACAGCAGCTGCCACAGCGCCATGAGCGCGCTCTCCGGCGAGCGGTCGGTGCGATGCGACAGCAGCGGCCAGCCGAGCGCGCGCGCGATGTCGCGCAGGCCCGCGCGATGCGACGCGAAGGCGCGCGCGTAGTCCTCGCGCATCGCCTCGACGCGCGGCACCAGCATCTCGCCGTCCTGCTCCAGCCCCTCGAAGCGCGTGCGGCCCGAGAAGGGCAGCGTCTCCTCCGCGGGGTCGCAGACCTGCAGCAGCGCGCCCTCGACGCCGGAGGCCGCGAGGGCGCGCAGGCTGGCGTCGAGCGCGGGCAGCTCGCCAAGGAAGTCGCCCACGAGCACGACGCTGGCATGGCGTGGCAGGCGCTCGGCCGGCGGCAGGCCGGGGTCGCGCGCGCCGGGCGCGTCGTCCAGCCGCTCCGCGAGCCGCGCGATCGCGGCGCGGCCGGAGACCGGGCGCATGCCCGCGCCGAGCAGCGCCACGCGCTCGCCACCGCGCGACAGCAGCGACGCGAGCGCGAGGAGGAGGAGCTCGGCGCGCTCGAGCTTGGTCGGCAGCGCCTCGGACGAACGCCAGCGCATCGACGCCGAGGCGTCGCGCCAGAGCCAGGCGGATTGCGCGGCCTCCCACTCCGTCTCGCGCACGAAGACATGCGAGCGCTTGGCGCTCTGGCGCCAGTCGATGCGGACCAGCGCGTCGCCGGGGGCGTAGCGGCGGAACTGCCAGAAGGCCTCGCCCTGCCCGACGCGTCGCCGTCCATGGACGCCCTGCAGCACGGTCATCGCGACGCGCTCGGCCGCGACCTGCAGCGCGGGCAGGCGGCTGGCGACGGCCTCCGCCCGGGCCCGCCTGCGGTCGACGCCGTCCTCGCGGTGCCTTGCCTCGACCATCGCAGGGGTCCCCGGAGCCGTTGCGGCCGCGCGGGTCAGGCGAGGCGTTCGGCGAGCCGGGCGATCACGCCGTCGACCGTCAGGCCGTCGGCGCGCGCCGCGAAGCTGAGCGCCATGCGGTGGCGCAGCACGGGCCGCGCCAGCGCGGCGACGTCGTCGACCGAGGGCGCGAGGCGGCCGTCGAGCACGGCGCGCGCCCGGCACGCCAGCATCAGCGCCTGGCCGGCGCGCGGCCCTGGGCCCCAGACGACATGGCGCTGCACGTCCTCGATGTCGGAGGTCTCCGGCCGGCCTGCGCGCACCAGCGACAGGATCGCGTCGACGACGCTGTCGCCGACGGGGATGCGGCGGATCAGCTGCTGCGCGGCGAGAAGCTCGTCCGCGCCGATGGCGCGCGTCGCCACCTCCTCGCTCGCGCCCGTGGTCGCGATCAGCATGCGGCGCTCGGCCTCCGGGTCCGGATAGCCGACGTCGATCTGCAGGAGGAAGCGGTCGAGCTGCGCCTCGGGCAGCGGGTAGGTGCCCTCCTGCTCGATCGGGTTCTGCGTCGCGAGCACGTGGAAGGGCTGCGGCAGCGGATGGTAGGCGCCGCCCACCGAGACGCGTCGCTCCTGCATCGCCTGCAGCAGCGCCGACTGCGTGCGCGGGCTGGCGCGGTTGATCTCGTCGGCCATCAGAAGCTGGCTGAAGACCGGGCCGCGGATGAAGCGGAAATGGCGCTTGCCCGCGTCGTCCTCCTCGAGGACCTCGGAGCCGATGATGTCCGCGGGCATCAGGTCCGGCGTGCACTGCACGCGGCGGTCCTCGAGGCCGAGCACGGTGCCCAGCGTCTCGACCAGCCTCGTCTTGGCGAGGCCCGGCACGCCGATCAGCAGCACGTGGCCGCCCGCCAGCAGCGTGACCAGCGCGTGCTCGACCACCTCGCCCTGGCCGAAGATGACGCGCGCGATCCGGCCGCGGACCTCCGCCATGCGCTCGCCGAGGCGCTCGACCGCCGCGACGATCTCCGCGGGCGACGAAACGGCGGCGGTTTGGCCGGAGGCCTCGGGCTTGCTATCCACGGTCGGCACGCGAATCTCCTCAAGGGGCTGCCGCCCGGCCCGGGCGGCGGTTGCGCGCCGCGCCCGGCGATCGCTTCGCCAGGCGAGGCATGAACAGGACTCCTGACCTATGACCCGAGGCCGTCCGATCAACTCCGCCGAAGGAAAAGCCGCCGGCGCGGCGGGGAGCGCGGCGATGCCGCAACTCGCTTCCGTGTGCGGATCGTTCCCGATCCGCATCGCGCGCGACGGCACGTGGTTTTACCATGGCTCTCCGATCGGCCGCAAACCGCTGGCCCGCCTGTTCTCGACCATCCTCGCGCGGCGCGAGGATGGCTCGTACTGGCTGTCGACGCCCTACGAGAGCGGCCGCATCGAGGTCGACGACGTGCCCTTCGTGGCCGTCCTGTGCGAGGTGCGCGGCGAGGGCCCGGCGCGCGAACTGGCCTTCACCACCAACCTCGACGAGGTCGTGGTCGCGGACGCGGCGCATCCCGTCGAGATGCGCGGCACGGCCGAGGAACCGGCGCCCTACCTGCTGGTCCGGCCGGGCCTCGAGGCGCGCATCGCGCGCGCGGTCTTCTACCAGCTGGTCGATCTCGCCGAGGAGGTCCCGGGCCCGGACGGGACGCCTCGCCTCGCCGTGCGCAGCGCGGGCTGCTTCTTTCCCCTCGAGCCGGCCGAGGGAGTAGGCTCGGGCCGGACATGACCGACCGGCAGGACGACCTCACCAGCGCCGCGCTGCGCGCGCGCATCGCCGCCGCCTCCGGCAGCCCCGGGCTGCGCGGCTCGGCCGTGCCCGGGCGCGTCGGGCTGCGCGGCGACCACGACTTCGACCCGCTGCTGCGTCCGGAGGGACCGCTGGTCGCCGCCGCGGTGCTCGTGCCGGTCATAGAGGCGCGCGAGGGGCTGCGCGTGCTGCTGACGCGCCGCACCGCGCACCTGCAGGCCCATGCCGGGCAGATCAGCTTCCCCGGCGGGCGGTTCGAGACCGAGGACGCCGACGCCGCGGCCTGCGCGCTGCGCGAGGCGGAGGAGGAGATCGGGCTCGACCGCGGCCGCGTCGAGGTGCTGGGACGGCTCGACACCTATGTCACGCGCACCGGCTACGAGGTGACGCCGGTCGTCGGCCTCGTCGCGCCGCCCTTCGACCTGCGCGCCGACCCGCACGAGGTCGCGGAGATCTTCGACGTGCCGCTCGGCTTCGTGATCGACCCGCGCAACCGCGAGCGTCGCGCGCGAGAGTTCAACGGCGCGCGGCGCGAGTTCTGGGCGATCCCCTACGGCGACTACTTCATCTGGGGCGCGACGGCCGGGATGATCGTCAACCTCTCCGACGTGCTGCTCGCGCCATGATCCGCCTCCTCGCCGAGTTCCTGCTGCCGCTGCTCGCGCCGACCATCGCCTACGCGATCTGGCGCGCGATCGCCGCGCGCCGCGCCGCCGCGCCAGGCGATGGCGAGCCCGGCGGCGCGCCCGCGGCGACGCCGTGGCGCGAGGCGCCATGGATCTGGCTCGGCGGCACCGGCATCGTCCTCGTGGTCGTCGTGGCGGCCACGCTCGGCCTGACGCGCAGCCTCGGCGACATCGGCGGCGGCACCTATGTCGCGCCGCGCAGCGTCGATGGCCGCATCGTGCCGGGTCATATCGAGCCGCCGGCAAAGCGATGAGCGGCGGCGTGGCCCCGGGCCGCCTGCCGGCCGAGGGCTGGCTGGTCGAGCCGGACACGATCCGCCTCGTGGAGGCGCTTCGCTCCGGCGGCGGCGCGATGCGCTTCGTCGGCGGCTGCGTGCGCGACACGATCCTCGGCGGGCGCGCCGTCGAGGACATCGACGTCGCCACGCCCGACCCGCCCGATGTCGTCATGCGCAGGCTGGCGGCGGCCGGGCTGCGCGGCCTGCCGACCGGCATCGCCCATGGCACGGTCACCGCGCTCTCCGGCGCGCGGCGCTTCGAGGTGACGACGCTGCGCCGCGACGTCGAGACCGATGGCCGCCATGCGCGCGTCGCCTTCACCGACGACTGGCGCGAGGACGCGGCGCGGCGCGACTTCACGATGAACGCGATGTCGGCCGATCCCGACGGGCTGGTGCACGACTATTTCGGCGGGCGCGAGGACCTGCGCGCGGGCTGCGTGCGCTTCGTGGGCGACCCCGCAGCGCGCATCGCCGAGGACCGGCTGCGCCTGCTGCGCTTCTGGCGCTTCCATGCGCGCTATGGCCGCGGCGCGCCGCGCGTGGCGGAGCGCGCCGCGTGCCGCGCGGCGGCGCCCGGCCTCTCCCTGCTCTCGGGCGAGCGTGTGCGCGACGAGATGCTGAAGCTGCTCGCCGCGCGCGACCCCGCGGCGAGCCTCGCCGACATGGCGGAGGACGGGATCCTCGCGGCGGCGCTGGGCGCGGGTCCGTTCGATGTCGCCACGATCGCCCCGCTCGCGCGGCTCGAGCCGGATGGCCGCGCGCATGCCGTGCTGCGGCTCGCCGCGCTGCTGCCGGCGGGAAGCCCGCGCGCGCGCGCGCTCGAGATCGCGCGGCGGCTGCGCCTGTCCTCGGCGCAGCGCGACCGGATCATCGCCGTGCTCTCGCCGGCGCCCGAGGGCGGGGCGGCCGCGGCGGCGCGCGCCCTGCGCCTTGCCATCCATCGCGACGGCACCGAGGCCGTGCGGGACCGCGTGCTGCTCGCCGCCGCGCGCGCGCGGCCTGTCGCCGACGCGACCGCGGCGCTGGCGACGATCGCGGCCTGGGAGCATCCGCGCCTGCCGGTGGCGGGCGGGGACGTGATGGCCCTTGGCTACGCGGCGGGGCGCGAGGTGGGGCGCCTGCTCGGCGCGGTGGAGGAATGGTGGGCGGCGCGCGACTTCGCGCCGGACCGCGCCGCCTGCCTCGCCGAGCTGCGCCGCCTCACGGCCATGTCGCCACCGGAGGCAGGCTCATGAGGATCGCCTCGGGGTTGCCGCCGGTCAT
This sequence comes from Pseudomonadota bacterium, assembly GCA_041178225.1. Taxonomy (GTDB): domain Bacteria; phylum Pseudomonadota; class Alphaproteobacteria; order CACIAM-22H2; family CACIAM-22H2; genus CAIOSQ01. The sequence continues at coordinate 9,527 of JBEGVV010000103.1, forward strand.
CAGCCCGAACTTGGTGCCGCGGTCGTAGACGAGGTTGAATTCCGCGTAGCGCCCGCGCCGCGCGAGCTGCGTCGCCCTGTCGGCCTCGGTCCAGGGCAGCTCCATGCGCCGGCGCACGATCGGCAGGTAGGCGTCGAGGAAGGCCGTGCCGACGTCGCGTGTGAAGGCGAAGTCGGACTCCCAGGAGCCGGTGTCGAGCGTGTCGTAGAAGATGCCCCCGACGCCGCGCGGCTCGCCGCGATGGGGGATGAAGAAGTATTCGTCGCACCACTTGCTGAAGCGCGGGTGGTAGGCGGGATCGTGGCGGTCGCAGGCGGCCTTGAGCGCGGCGTGGAAATGCGCGGTGTCCTCGGCGACCGGCGCGGTCGTCGGGTTGAGGTCGGCGCCGCCGCCGAACCAGGTCTTCGTGGTCGCGATGTGCCGCGTGTTCATGTGCACGGCGGGCACCAGCGGCGAGCGCATGTGCGCGACGAGGCTGATGCCCGAGGCCCAGAAGCGCGGGTCCTCGGCGGCGCCGGGGACCTGGCGGCGGAACTCGGGGCTGAACTCGCCCCAGACGGTGGAGACGTTGACGCCCACCTTCTCGAAGACCCGCCCGCGCATCGTCGACATGACGCCGCCGCCGCCGCCCTCGCGGTCCCATGCCTTGCGCTCGAACCGGCCGGGCGGGAGCCCGGCATGCGGGCCGCCCTGGAGCGCGTCCTCGAGCGCCTCGAAGGCGGCGCAGATGCGGTCGCGCAGGTCCTCGAACCACGCGCGCGCCATGTCGCGGCGTCCATTGGTGCTCTCGGTCACGTCGTCGCCTTTCCGGGGAAAGCCCCTGTCTGCCTCAGCGCCTCGCCAAGCGCCAGCGCCGCGGCCAGGGCGACGTTGAGCGAGCGCGCGCCGGGCCGCATCGGGATCCTGACCGCCGCGTCCGCCGCCGCGCGGACCGTCGCGGGGACGCCGGCCGATTCGCGGCCGACCAGCAGCGTGTCGCCGGGCGCGAAGGCGAAGCCCGGCAGCTCCTCCGCGCCCGCGGTCGTGAGCAGCACGAGGCGCCCGCCGGGCGCCCCGGCGCGCGCGGCGCGGAATGCCTCCCACGAGGCGTGCCGCCGCAGCTCGGCGAGGTCGAGGTAGTCGAGGCCGGCGCGCCGCATCCGCGCGTCGCTCCATGCGAAGCCGCAGGGCTCGATCACGTCGACGCCGACGCCCAGGCACGCCGCGAGCCGCAGCATGGCGCCGGTATTCTGCGGGATGTCGGGCTCGAAGAGGGCGAGGCGCATGGATGGCATGGCGGGGAGGGGCCGCGGGCGGTCGCGAGGCTTGGCAACGCGCCGGGGTTTCTAGTATAGCCCTCGGCGTCGTTTCGCATGCCGTTGGCGCTTCTTCCTGACCGATGCGGCAGGATGTCGCAGCGATGGTCCGCGGGCGTCTTGGGCATCAAACTTTTCGTCAGGCATTGCGAGACTAGCTCAGCGAATCAGATGGATCCCCGACAGGCGGCCGCCGGACGGCGCCGCCCGCCGCGGGAGGGGTTTGCAGGACATGTCTCGCGGGGCATGGCGGTTACCTGGGGCCGGGTCCAGCCCGGCTTCTTGAGGCGACGAGGGAACGAATGGGCAGTTCAGGGACGTCCGCCGCAGCGGCGGGACATCACGGCCAGGCGACGCGCCGGGATTTCCTCTATCTCGCCGCGGGAGGGTTCGGGGCGGTCGGCGCCGGCGCCGCGCTCTGGCCCTTCATCCACTCCATGAACCCGGCGGCCGACGTGCTGGCCCTCGCGTCGACCGAGGTCGACCTGAAGCCGATCCAGCAGGGCCAGCGCATCACGGTGACGTGGCGCGGCAAGCCGGTCTTCATCGACCATCGCACCGCGGACCAGATCAAGTCCGCGCGCGACGTCGGGCTGCAGGAGCTTCCCGACCCGCAGGCCGACCAGAAGCGCGTGAAGTCCGGCAAGGACCAGTGGCTGGTCGTCCTCGGCGTCTGCACGCATCTCGGCTGCGTGCCGCTCGGGCAGAAATCGGGCGAGTCGAAGGGCGAGTACGGCGGATGGTTCTGCCCCTGCCACGGCTCGCACTATGACACGTCGGGGCGCATCCGGAAGGGACCGGCGCCGAAGAACCTCGAGGTTCCCGACTTCACCTTCGTCAACGACACCCTGATCCGGATCGGCTGAGGCCCTCGCCATGGCGCAGAACAACGGCTTCTTCGAGAACCCCACCGTCAAGTGGATCGAGCACCGGCTGCCGATCTTCTCGTTCCTCGACCACAGCCTCGGCTCGCAATACCCGACGCCGCGGAACCTGAACTACTGGTGGAACTTCGGCTCGCTCGCCGGGTTCATGCTGGTCGTCATGATCCTGTCCGGCGTGTTCCTGGCGATGAACTACACGCCGCATGTCGACCATGCCTTCGGCTCGGTCGAGCGCATCATGCGCGACGTCAACTACGGCTGGCTGATCCGCTACATCCACATGAATGGCGCCTCGATGTTCTTCATCGTGGTGTACATCCACATCTTCCGCGGCCTCTACTTCGGCTCGTACAAGCCGCCGCGCGAGATCCTCTGGTGGCTGGGCATCGTCATCCTCCTGCTCATGATGGCGACCGCCTTCATGGGCTACGTGCTCCCCTGGGGCCAGATGAGCTTCTGGGGCGCCACGGTGATCACCAACCTCTTCTCGGCGATCCCGCTGGTCGGCGACAAGATCGTGACGCTCCTCTGGGGCGGCTTCTCGGTCGACAACGCGACGCTGAACCGCTTCTTCGCCCTGCACTACCTGCTGCCCTTCGTGATCGCGGGCGTCGTCGTGCTGCACATCTGGGCGCTGCATGTCCACGGGTCGAACAACCCGCTCGGCATCGACGCGCGCGGCCCGCAGGACAAGATCCCGTTCCACCCGTACTACACGGTGAAGGACGCGTTCGGGCTCGCGGTGTTCATGATCTTCTTCATGTTCTTCGTGTTCTTCGCGCCGAACTTCTTCGGCGAGCCGGACAACTACATCCCGGCGAACCCGATGGTGACGCCCGCGCACATCGTGCCGGAATGGTACTTCCTGCCGTTCTACGCGATCCTGCGCTCGGTCACGTTCAACATCCTGTTCATCGACGCCAAGCTCGGCGGCGTGCTCGCGATGTTCGGCTCGATCCTGATCCTGTTCCTGCTGCCCTGGCTCGACACCAGCCGCGTGCGCTCGGGCCGGTTCCGCCCGGTGTTCAAGGTCTTCTACTGGCTGTTCTTCGTCGTCTGCATGCTGCTCGGCTGGGTCGGCGGCCAGCCGGCCGACGCGACCGCCGCGGGGATCCCGCTGCTGCGCATCGGGCAGGTCTGCACCTTCTGGTACTTCTTCCACTTCGTCGTGGTCCTGCCGCTCCTGGGGTGGTTCGAGCGCCCCCGGCCGCTGCCGATCTCGATCAGCCAGCCGGTCCTCGGGGGTGGTCGCATCGCCGCCGCGGCTGCGTCCAAGCCGATGGAGAAGGCGTGATGTCGCGGATGCGCAAGCTCGTCGTCGCCGGCGCCCTGGCGCTCGGCATCGCGTCGCCCGGCTTCGCGGCCGAGGCGCCGAAGCCTCCGTCCCAGAGCTGGGGTTTCGAGGGGCTCTTCGGGACCTATGACCGGGCGTCCCTGCAGCGTGGCTACCAGGTCTACAAGGAGGTCTGCGCCTCCTGCCATTCGCTGGGCCAGATCCGCTACCGCGACCTTGGCGTCTCGCCGGGGGGCATCGGGCTCGGCTACAGCGAGGACGAGGTCAAGGCGATCGCGGCCGAGTTCAAGGTCATGGATGGCCCGAACGACAACGGCGAGATGTTCGAGCGCACCGCGCGCCCGGCCGATCGCCTGCATAGCCCGTTCGCCAACGAGAAGGCGGCGCGCTCGGCCAACAACGGCGCCTATCCGCCGGACCTCTCGCTGATCGTCGAGGCGCGCAAGAACGGCGCCGACTACCTCTATGCCCTGCTCACCGGCTACAAGGATCCGCCGGCCGGGGTCACGCTCAACGAGGGCATGCACTACAACGCGTGGTTCCCCGGCTTCCAGATCGCCATGGGATCGCCGCTCTCCGACGATCGCGTCACCTATGGCGACGGGACGAAGGCAACCGTCTCGCAGATGGCGCGCGACGTGACGGTCTTCCTCGCCTGGGCCTCGGAGCCGAACCTCGAGCAGCGCAAGGCGCTGGGCCTCAAGGTCATCCTGTTCCTGATCATCCTCTCGGGCATCCTCTACGCCGCGAAGCGGAAGATCTGGTCGGACGTGCACTGACGCTTCCTTCGCCGCGCGAAGGACGACGGGCGGATCCATCGGATCCGCCCGTCCTGCTTGCGGGCCCCGCTGGCGGCGCGGCGGACGCTCAGAGGCAGCCCAGCCACATCAGGTCGAGGATGAGCGCGGGGCCGCGCGCGGCCCAGGCGACGAGCGACAGCGAGACCAGCGCGAGCGCGCCGAAGGCGAACCAGCGGGGCATCCCGCCCATCACGCCGCCCCCGCGGGCGCGAGGCGCCTGACCGGCTGCTCGCGGATCGGCCAGTGCAGCAGCGCCGAGGCCACGCCGAGCGCCACCGAGAGCCACCACATCGCGTCGTAGTTCCCGACCATGTCGTAGATCCTCCCGCCCAGCCAGGAACCGAGGAACGACCCGACCTGGTGGGAGAAGAACACGAAGCCGTAGAGCATCGACATGTAGGCCGGGCCGAACAGCGTCGCCACGAGGCCGCTGGTGAGCGGCACCGTGGACAGCCAGAGCAGGCCCAGCGAGGCGCCGAAGGCGAGCACCGTGAACTCGTTCTTGGGCGCGAGGATGAAGGCGAGGAACACGGCGGCGCGCGCGAGGTAGAGCAGCGCCAGCAGGTTCTTCTTCACGTAGCGCCCGCCGAGCACGCCGGCGGCGTAGGACCCGATGATGTTGAACAGGCCGGTGAGCGCCAGCGTCCAGGCCGCGAGATCCGCGGGCAGGCCCTGGTCGCCGAGGAAGGCGGGCAGGTGGGTCGCCACGAAGACGACATGGAAGCCGCAGACGAAGAACCCGGCGGTCAGCAGCCAGAAGCCGCGGTGGCGGAAGGCCTCGGCGAGCGCCTCGCGCAGGGTCTGCGCCGCGGCGGAGGCCGGCTGGGCCGCCACGGGCACGTCGCGCAGGAGCCAGAGCAGGGGCAGCATCGCCATCGCGGTCGCGCCCATCGCCACGAAGGCGCCGGGCCAGCCGAGCCCGCCGATGAGCGCCTGCGTGTAGGGCACCATGGTGAACTGGCCGACCGAGCCGCCCGCCATCAGGATCCCGAGGGCGAGGGAGCGCCGCTCGGCCGGCACCATGCGGCCGACCGCGCCGATCAGCGTGCCCTGTCCCCCCGCGGCCAGCGCGGCGCCGATGAGCACGTTGCCGAGCACGATCTCCACCGGGCCGGTCGTCATGGACAGGACCCAGAGGCCCGCGGCGTAGAGGAGCGTGCCGGCGACGCCGGTGCGGGCCGCGCCGAAGCGGTCCGCGAGCGCGCCGAAGAAGGGCGACATGGCGCCCCAGAGCAGGTTCTGGAGGCCGACCGCGAAGGTGAAGAGCTCCCGGCCGATGCCGAAATCCGTGCTGATCGGCTTCACGAACAGGCCGAAGCCGGAGCGCAGCCCCATCGCGATGGTCATGACGCTCGCCGTGGCGGCGACCACGGCCCACATGCGGGGCGTGATTGCGGGGGCTGGACTGGACATGGGTAGCGAGTCTAAACGCGAAACGCGCAGGTTGCGCCCCCCAATTCGCCGCCTCGCGCGGAAACCGGAGACACAGCATGGCCAGCCAGAACGCCCACCCGCCCGGAACGCCCCCGTTGCTCGGCATCATCGGCGGCAGCGGCGTCTACGAGATCGACGGGCTCAGGAACGTGCAGTGGCAGCGCGTGCTCTCCCCCTGGGGCGAGCCCTCGGACGAGCTCATGTTCGGCGAGCTCGATGGACAGCGCCTGGTCTTCCTGCCCCGCCACGGGCGCGGGCACCGCATCCCGCCCTCGCAGCTCAACTACCGCGCCAACATCGACGCGCTGAAGCGCGCGGGCTGCACCGAGGTGCTCTCCGTGTCCGCGGTCGGCAGCCTGCGCGAGGACCTGCCGCCGGGCAGCTTCGTCGTCTGCGACCAGTTCATCGACCGCAGCTTCGCGCGCGAGAAGTCGTTCTTCGGCCCGGGCTGCGTGGCGCATGTCTCGATGGCGGACCCGGTCTGCCGGCGCATGGGCGACGCGCTCGAGGCCGCGGGACGGGCGGCGGGCATCGCGCTGCGCCGCGGCGGCACATACCTGACGATGGAGGGGCCGCAATTCTCCACGCGCGCGGAATCGCGCCTCTACCGGCAATGGGGCTGCGACGTGATCGGCATGACCAACATGCCGGAGGCCAAGCTCGCCCGCGAGGCCGAGCTCTGCTACGCGACCGTCGCGATGGTGACGGACTACGACTGCTGGCATGACGGCCACGACCACGTGACCGTCGACGCCGTCATCAAGGTGCTGCATTCGAACGCGGCGAAGGCGCGCGCCCTCGTCCGCGCCGTCGCCCCGATGCTGCGCGCCCGCGCCACGTCCTGCCATGCCGGCTGCCATACCGCGCTCGACACGGCGATCGTCACGCAGCC
>JBEGVV010000104.1:0-6074 GCA_041178225.1 Pseudomonadota bacterium
CCCATCTGACGCCGCGGCTTGCGCTACCTGCACCATCGCGCGCGGACGCGGATGGCGCAGGATCCCCGGCGCCATGCCTCGCCGGGCCAGGCTGGCGCTTGCCGGCGTCAGCACGCATCTCGTGCAGCGCGGCATCGATCGCGGCGCGTGCTTCTTCCGCGACGATGACCGCCTGCATTACCTCGCGCTGCTCGCCGAGCTCGCGCCGGCCCTGGGCTGCGCCGTGCACGCCTATGTGCTGATGGGCAACCACGTGCACCTGCTGGTGACGCCTTCGCGGGCGGAGTCGCTGTCGCGCCTGATGCGCCATCTCAACCAGCGCTACGTCCAGGCGATCAACCGCGCCTACCGCCGCAGCGGGACGATGTGGGAGGGGCGCTTCCGCTCCTGCCTGGTCGACACGGAGGCCTACGTGCTGGCCTGCTACCGCTACATCGAGCTCAACCCCGTGCGCGCCTCCATGGTGCGCGATCCCCTCGACTATCCGTGGTCGAGCCATCGCATGAACGCCAGCGCGCTCCCCTCGAGCCTGCTGACCCCGCACGAGGTCTTCCGTGCGCTTGCGCCAGATGCGAGGGGGAGGGCGGAGGCGTATCGCGAACTGGTCCTCCAGGGCATGGCCGAAGACGGCACCGTCGACGACATCCGCCGCGCCACCGCGGGCAGCTACGCCCTCGGCAGCCCGCTGTTCCAGGCCCAGGTCGGCGCCATGCTTGGCCGGCGGGTCGTGCCGGGCGTTCCCGGCCGGCCTCGCCGGGTGCGCGGGGAGTAATCCGGGCTCCGTCCCCGGTTTGGTCCGGGTGGCTCGGGTCGCCGATCAAGTCGCGGCCAGCTTCGCGGCGATCTCCGGCATCCGCTCCAGCGTCGCGCCGAGATGCGCGCGCCATTGTGGCCCGCGCTCCATCGCGTCGGCGTAGGCTTCGCGCAATTCGTCGGGACGATCCTCGGCGAGGGTCTTGATCAGCAGGGCGGCCTGGGCGCGGTCCTTGCGGGACTTGATCTGGCCAGGGCCGGCGCGCCGGCGATCGGCGACGATCAGCTTGTGGATCGCGTAGCGCTCCGGCCGAGGCACCTGCACGAGGACGCCGGATCGATAGAGCGCCGCTGCCTTGATGGGGCCGGCGATCAGGAAATTCAGGAAATGCAGGGACTTCGCCGCCACGCCGAGGGCGGGCAGGTCGCGGATATCCTCCTCGGGGCGGAAGGACGGCGTCAGGAATTCGACCAGCAGGTCGGATCGGGTCTGGCGCCATTTCCACACGGCACGATTGCGAAGCGTCGGCACCGGCTCGAAGTCGAGGGTCCGGAACGCGGCGGCCAGGGGCTCCTCGACCTGGTCCCCCAATGCCAGCGAAAGCCTCTCGAACTGGGCGATGTCGACATCCATGGTCTGCGCCAGCTCGTCCCCGGGAATGCGGATGCCGAGTTCGCCCTCGTAGAGCCGAAAGGCCTGCGTCCCGACCAGCGTTCCGCCGAGGCGGAAGACCCCCAGCCTTTCGAGGGTCGACAGGAGCGAGCCGATCGATGCATCCGCGCCGAGCATGCCTCCGGCGCGAAGGGTGCGGACCAGCTCCGTCCGCTTCCGGCCGCGCGCCTGGCGGTCATGGACCAGCTCGCGCGTTCGTTGCAGTCGATCCGCCAGCTCGGGCGTGTCCTCGCCGATGTAGCTCTTACGAACCGACGAGCCGACACGATAGATGTCGTACCAATAGGCCCGCCCGTTCCGCATTTCGCGGGTGGGCGTGCCGCGCAGGAGCGACGCCTGTTCGTCCTGCAAGCTGCGCAGCAGGTCGAGATAGGCGGAGTTCGTGATCAGGCTGTGACGCGTCATTGCAGTGTACAACAATAGAAATGTTTGTTGTACATAGCCGGGCACGCCTGGTGGTTCAAGCCCGCTGCTGGGGACGCAGCCCTGGCCGTTCCTTGCCCCCGCCCATCCTGCCCCCTCCGGCGCCGGGCGAGGGACGCGTCACTTCCAGCCGGCGCGGTCCATGAGCTGCAGGGCGCGGGCGTTGTTGGCGGCGTAGACGCGCGCGTCGAGCCGGTCCTCGCGGAAGGCGCCGAGCGAGGCGAGGACCTGCGAGGGCTGCACGCCCTCGACCACCGGGTACTCGTTGTTGCCGTCGGCGAAGAAGGATTGCGCCTTCGCGCCCACGAGGTACTCGAGGAACAGGATCGCGGCCTCGCGGTTGCGCGCATGCGCCGCGACGCCACCCCCGGAGATGTTCACATGCGTGCCGCGGTCGCCCTGGTTGGGGAAGACCGCGAGGACCTTCGCCGCGGCCGCGCGGTCGGCCTCGTTGCGCGAGGCGAGCATGTTGGCGAGGTAGTAGCTGTTGCAGACCCCGACATCCGCCTCGCCCGCGGCCACCGCCTTGATCTGGTCGCTGTCGCCGCCGCGCGGCGGGCGCGCGAGGCTGGCGACGACGCCGCGGCACCAGGCCCCGGTCCTCTCCTCGCCATGCGCGGCGATCATCGCCCCGGTCAGGGACTGGTTGTAGACATTGGTCGAGGAGCGGATCGCCACACGGCCCTTGAGCCCCGGCGCGGCGAGCGCCTCGTAGCTCGCCGCCTCCTCCGGCGACGCGCGGCCCTTCGCGAGCACGAAGATGCGCGCGCGCTTGGAGAAGCCGAACCAGTGGCCATCCGGGTCGCGCAGGTGCGCGGGCACCGCGCGCTCGAGCACGGGCGAGGAGACGGGCTGCAGCAGGCCGGCCGCGCGGGCGCGCTCGATGCGGCCCGCATCGACGGAGACGAAGACGTCCGCCGGGCTGTTGGCGCCCTCGGCGCGCATGCGCTCGATGAGCGGGTCGGCCTCGGCCTCGATGCGGTTGATGCGGATCCCGGTCTGGCGCGTGAAGTCCTCGTAGAGCGCCTGGTCGGTGTTGTAGTGGCGCGAGGAATAGAGGTTCAGCACCCGCTCCTGCGCGCGCGCCCGGCGCGGCGCGACGGCGAGCGCGGCGGCGGCGGTGGCAGCGATTCCGGCGAGCGCGGCGCGGCGGCCGGTGGAGGGGCGGGGAAGGGACATGTCCATCGCCTGGGATCGGGCTCAACTGCGAACCATTCGCAACTGGACGCGAATATGGCCCCGGCCCCGGCCCCGCGCAATTGCGAATGGGTTGCAGCGGCCGCGCTGCCGCCATGCGCCCCGCAACTCCCCGCGGACCCGGGCAGGCGGGGCGTTGCTGCGCTGCAAGAGCGTGCTTGGCGGGGCAGGGGGCGCGGGAGTAGGTTCCGGCCGCATTTCGGGTTCCGGGCCTGGGTCGCGGTCGCGACCCGTTCCCGGTCGCGCTCGGACCGGACCCCCGCTCCACGCCCCCCGATCCGATCCAGGACAAGGCCGCGCCGCATGGAACTGCGTAACCTCGCGATCATCGCCCATGTCGACCACGGCAAGACGACCCTGGTCGACCAGCTGCTCAGGCAGGCCGGGACCTTCCGCGCCAACCAGCAGGTCGCCGAGCGCGCGATGGACTCCAACGACCTCGAGCGCGAGCGCGGGATCACCATCCTCGCCAAGTGCACCTCGGTCGTGTGGAAGGACGTGCGCCTCAACATCGTCGACACGCCGGGCCACGCCGATTTCGGCGGCGAGGTCGAGCGCATCATGTCGATGGTCGATGGCTGCGTCGTCCTCGTCGACGCGGCCGAGGGCCCGATGCCGCAGACGAAGTTCGTGACCATGAAGGCGCTCGCCGCCGGGCTGCGCCCGATCGTGGTCATCAACAAGGTCGACCGCCCCGACGCGCGCGCCACCGACGTCCACAACGAGGTCTTCGACCTCTTCTCGATCCTCGGCGCGACCGAGGAGCAGCTCGACTTCCCGACGCTCTTCGCCTCGGGCCGCAGCGGCTGGGCCGCGACCTCGCTCGACGCGCCGCGCGTCGACCTCGCGCCGCTCTTCGACCTCATCGTCGACTACGTGCCGCCGCCGCGGCGCGACCTCGACAAGCCCTTCTCGATGCTCGTGACGATGCTCGACGCGGATCCCTACCTCGGCCGCGTGCTGACGGGCCGCGTCCATACCGGGCGCGCCAAGGTCAACATGGCGATCAAGGCCATGGGGCGCGACGGCACCCTCATCGAGGACGCGCGCGCGACCAAGCTGCTCGCCTTCCGTGGCCTCGAGCGCGTGCCCGTCGACGAGGTGGAGGCGGGCGACCTGATCGCCATCGCCGGCCTGACCAAGGCGACGGTGGCCGACACGCTCTGCGATCCATCCATCGCGACGCCGATCCCCGCGACGCCGATCGACCCGCCGACGCTGTCGATGACCTTCTCGATCAACGACTCGCCGCTGGCGGGCCGCGAGGGCTCGAAGGTGCAGAGCCGCGTGATCCGCGAGCGCCTGCTGCGCGAGGTCGAGGGCAATGTCGCGATCCGCGTGCAGATGACCGCCGACGCCGACGCCTTCGAGGTCTCGGGCCGCGGCGAGCTGCAGCTCGGCGTGCTCGTCGAGACGATGCGCCGCGAGGGCTTCGAGCTGTCGATCTCGCGCCCGCGCGTGATCTTCAAGTCCGACCCGCAGACCGGCCAGCGGCTCGAGCCGATCGAGGAGGCGCTGGTCGACGTCGACGACGCCTATGTCGGCGTGGTCGTGGAGAAGATCAGCCAGCGCAAGGGCGAGCTCGTCGACATGCGCCCCTCGGGCGGCGGCAAGACGCGCGTGGTGTTCCACGTGCCCACGCGCGGCCTGATCGGCTACCACGGCGAGTTCCTCACCGACACGCGCGGCACGGGCATCATGAGCCGCATCTTCCACGGCTACGCGCCGTGGAAGGGCAACATCGAGGGGCGGCGCAACGGCGTGCTGATCTCGAACGGCGACGGCGACGCGGTGACCTACGCGCTCTGGTACCTGGAGGAGCGCGGCTGGCTGATGATCGACGCGGGCACGCGCGTCTATGCCGGCATGATCATCGGCGAGCACAGCCGCGAGAACGACCTCGAGGTCAACCCGCTGCGCGCCAAGCAGCTCACCAACTTCCGCGCCTCGGGCAAGGACGACGCGGTGAAGCTGACCCCGCCGCGCATCCTCACCCTCGAGCAGGCGATCGCCTATATCGGCGACGACGAGCTCGTCGAGGTGACGCCGAAGTCCATTCGCCTGCGCAAGCGCCTGCTCGACACCCACGAGCGCAAGAAGGCCTCGCGCTCCGCCGAGGCGGGCTGAGGGCCGCGCCCGCGCCGCGCGCGCGGGCGCGCCCCCGGCCAGGGGTCCTGGCGCGGGAAATCCCTCCAGGGCAGGAATTCGCGGCTAGCAGGCCAGCGGCGAAGGCTGCCTCGACAACTGCATCCGGCCCCAGCGCGCGGATCAGGCGCCCGGCGGCTCCGCGCCGTCGGCATGGGCGAGGAGCAGCGCGCGCACCTGCTCGTACTCCGAGAGGCGTGCATGGTCCCTGGCCGTGGGCGCGGCGATGCGGCCGAGATCCATGTTCTCGGCGTTGTCCGCGAGCTTGACCGCGCGCGCGATCGGATCGGCCGCCGCGCGCGCCGCCGCCGCGAGCCGGGTCTCGCCCGGCAGCTTGGTGAGCGCGATGACCGCCGCCACGACCTCCGCGGGAAAGCCTTCGCCGACCAACTGGTCGATCGTGACGGGCGTGTCCTCGACCACATCGTGAAGGATCGCCGCCATGCGCGCATGCGAACCCGTGACGCGCAACATCACGCGGATCGGATGGAGGATGTAGGGCTGCCCCGCCTTGTCGACCTGGCCGGCATGGGCCGCGGCGGCGATCTCGATGGCGCGTTCGAGCGTGGACATGGGACTTCCTTATGTCGCGACCGCGAGGGGACGCAAGGTGTCCGTCGCGTCGAGTCCGCTCGGCGGGGCGTCCGCTACCTGCCCTTGTGGTCGAGGGCGTCGCGCGTTCCGGCTAGGGTTGCGCGCCACCCCGCGAATTCCTGGCGCTTCCTCCCCTACGCGCGCAGCGCGTGGGGGAGGAGGCGCGCGCGAAGCGCGCGACGGAGGGGGCGGTGGAGTTGCGTGCGCGTCTGCGCTTGCCGGCGCCGCCTCCTCCCAACCTCCCCCACGCGCGGCGCGCGTAGGGGAGGAGCGCGTTTCGCTTTGTGGC
>JBEGVV010000105.1:0-2595 GCA_041178225.1 Pseudomonadota bacterium
TGGTCGCGCGCCGCGCGGTGGATCGTGTGCCCCTCGGGCATCGCGGCCGCGCGCTCAGCCCGGCCAGAGCTGCGTGCCGCCGTCGACGCGCATCGCCTGGCCGGTGACGAAGGCGCCCATCGGGCCGACGAAGAACTCGAGCGTGCGCGCGACCTCGTCGACGGTGGCGATGCGGTCGAGCGTGCCCCCGGTCGCCATGCGCCGCGGGTCGACCGGGCGCGTGCCGACGAAGCGGCCGGTGCGCGTGTCGCCCGGCGCGATCGAGTTCACCGTCACCTCGTAGGGGCGCATCTGCTCGGCGAGGCAGCGCGTGTAGTGGACGACCGCGGCCTTCGACGTGGCGTAGATCGCCGAGCGGTCGCGGCCCTTGAAGGCGGCGACGGAGGAGAGCGTCACGATGCGCCCGCGCCTGCGCTCCATCATCGACGGCGCGACGGCCTGGCAGACGAGGATCGTGCTCATCAGGTTGCGGTCGAGCACCGCGCGCACGTCCTCCTCCTTGATCAGCACGCAGTCGTTGGGATCGGGCTTGCCGCCCGCCGCCGCGATGTCGCCGCCGGCGTTGTGGACGAGGATGTCGACCGGCCCGAGCGACCCGACGGTCTCGCGCAGCACGCGCGCGACCTCGTCGGAGCGCGTGAGGTCGCCGAGCACGCGGCGCGTGCGCACGCCATGCGCGGCGGCGATCGCCTCCGCGGTCGCGGTCAGGGTCGTGCCCTCGCCATATTCGGCCGGCCCCTCCTCGCGCATGCCGTGCACGGCGACATCGGCACCCAGCCGCGCGAGCAGCTCGGCGAAGGCACGGCCGAGGCCGCGCCCCGCGCCGGTGACCAGGGCCACCTGGCCCTGGAGGTATCTCTCGCCCATCGGCTCCTCCTTCAGCGCGAAAGGCGCAGGCCCTGCGGCCTGATCAGCCCGTCGGGATGCGGCACGAAGCCCGAGAGGCGCTCCGAATGCCCCCAGATCCAGGTGTAGTGGTAGAGGACGAGCATCGGGCGGTCCGAGAGATGGATCTCCGAGGCGCGGCGGTAGAGCTCCTGGCGCTGCGCGACGTCGTTGGTCAGCCGGGCCTGGCGGAACAGGTCGTCGAGCGCGGGATTGCAGTACTTGGTGCGGTTCACCGCGCCGTCGCATTGCAGCCAGATCGTGACGTTGCCGTCGGGGTCGGGCCTTCCGCTCCAGATGCCGATCGCGGCCTCGTAGTCGCCGCGCTCGGTCGCGGCGACCCAGGTCCCGGCCTCGGTCGCCTCTATCCTCACGTCGAAGCCCGCCTCGGCGGCCATGGCCTGGATCACCTCGGCGACCTGCACGTCGACGGGGCTGTTCACCACGCGCAGCGTGAAGGGCACGCGCTCCATGCCCTCCTGGCGCAACAGCGCCCGGGCGCGCGCGACGTCGCGCTGCGGCACGGGGCGCGCGGCGTTGTAGTAGCGCGAGCCCGGCACCTCGGGCTGGTTGCTTGGCGTGTAGGCGCCCTCGATCGCGACCTGGTTGAGGATCCCCCGGTCGATCGCGAGCTCGAGCGCCTCGCGGATGCGCGGCGAGCGGCCGAGCGGCCCCCTCGCCTTCTCGCCATTGCCCACGTTGATGATCATCGTCTGGTAGGCCAGCCCGGTGGTCGAGGCGAGGCGCAGCCGCGCATCGGCCCGCACCGTCTTCAGGTCCGCCGGCGGGACGCGCTCGATCAGGTCGAGCTGGCCGGCGCGCAGGTTGACGAGGCGGACCGTGTTGTCGGGGATCATCATGAACTCGATCCCGTCGACATGGATCGCGCCCGCGTCCCAGTAGCGGTCGAAGCGCTCCAGCACGATGCGCTCCAGCGGCACGCGGCGCGCGAGGCGGAACGGGCCGGAGCAGGCGGGATTGGCGCCGACGCGCTCGCCAGCGGCCGCGACGGCCCTGGGCGACATCATCATGCCCGCGCGGTCGGCCAGCACGGAGAGCAGCGGCGCGAAGGGCTCGGACAGGCGCAGCACCAGCGTGCGCGGGTCGGGCGCCTCCACCGCGCTCACGGCCTTGAGCTCGGCCTTGCGGCGCGACAGCGGCGCCGTGCGATAGCGCTCGAGGTTGTCGCGCGCGGCGGCGGCGTCGAAGCGCTCGCCGTCGTGGAAGACCACGCCCTCGCGCAGCGTCATGGTCAGGGACAGGCCGTCGGCAGACCAGGACCAGGCGGTCGCCAGCTGCGGCACGAATTCCATGCGCGGGTCGATGTCGACGAGCTTGTCGCAGAGCGCCGCGAAGACGATGCGCCCGGTGAAGCTCGTCCCCGTCGCGGGATCGAGCGCGTCGGGGTCGCTCTGCAGGCCGATGCGCAGGCTCGCGCCATGCGCGAGCGGCGCGGCGAGCGCCATCGCGGCGGCGAGCAAGGCGGTCGCGAATCGCGTCCTTTTCATCGTGGTCTCCCGTCTCATGCGCTGCGCCGGACGATCGCGTCGGGACGACGCGCGATGTCGGGCAGCAATTCGGTGCAGAGCCCCGTGCCGCGCGGGGCGTGGACATGGCCGTCCGCCACGCGCGGCAGCTCGGTCACGAGGTCGCGGTACCAGGTCGTGTAGTAGGCGCGCACGGATTCCTGGAACACCGCGTTGGGCGCGT
>JBEGVV010000106.1:0-18296 GCA_041178225.1 Pseudomonadota bacterium
CGCGGGCTCGTGACCCAGTCGGAGAAGATCGGCCTGTTCGGCCACGGCAACACCTACGCCGCGCATCCCGTCGGCGCGGCCGTGGCGGTCGAGACGCTCAAGATCTACGAGGAGCGCAACATCGTCGAGCACGTGCGCAAGGTCGGCGCGGTGATGCAGGCCGGGCTGCGCAAGCTCGCCGACCATCCGCTGGTGGGCGAGGTGCAGGGCGAAGGCCTGATCGCCGGCATCCAGCTGGTCCCGTCCAAGGCCTCGCGCGGCGGCTTCGACCCGAAGGAGGGCGTCGCGCCCTTCATGGCCAAGCGCGCCGAGGCGCATGGCCTGATCTGCCGCGGGCTGTTCGGCGACCGCGTCGCGCTCTGCCCGCCGCTGGTCATCGACGAGGCGCAGGTGCGCGAGATGCTGCGCCGCTTCACCGCCGCGCTCGAGGACACCTACGCGATGGTCCGCGAGAAGGGCCTGCTCAAGGCCGCCTGAGCAGGCGCGCGGTGGCGCGCTTCCCGGACGGATCGCTCCTGCCGCAGGAGGCGGCGCGGCTCTGCGCGCTCGGCCTCCTGCGCGAGGGTGCGCGGCCGCTCGCGGCGCTGGCGCGCGAGACCCGCCGGCTCCTGTCGTTCCACCTCGGCGCGTCGCTCGACGCGGCGGGGGAAGCCATCGCCGCCCTGCCGGCGCTCGGCCTCGCGCGCGCCGAGGCGGCGCCCGGCGCCGCCCCGGGCGAGGCGATCCTGCACGCGACGGCCTCGGGCGAGGCGGAACTGCGCGCGCTGCTGGCATCGCCCCCGGCGCCGATGGGCGGCGACCTCGGCCGCGCGGTGGCGTCGCTCAAGCTGCGCTTCGCGGGCGCCCTGCACGGGGAGGCGCGCCGCGCGATGCTCCAGGCGCTCGTTGAGGCGGCGCGCGCCGACCAGGCGCGTCGCGACGAGCCCGGCGCGCCGGCGACGGCGCTCGACGGCGCCGAGCGCGCCGCCGCGGCGCTGCGCCTGGAGGCGCTGCGCAAGGCGCTGGAAGGCGCGTGAGCGGCGCGCCCGGAGGCGTTCAGAAGAGGTGCTGGCCGCCGGTGACGAAGACCTCGCTCCCGGTCACGTAGGCGAAGTCCTCGCCGCAGAGGCGGAAGACGACCGAGGCCACCTCGTCGGCGGTTCCCATCCGTCGCATCGGGATGCGCGCCACCAGCGGATCGTAGTCCCGCGAGATCATGCCCGTGGCGATCTCGCCGGGCGCCACGGCGTTGACGCGGATGCCGAGCGGCGCGAGCTCGGCCGCCATCTCGCGCGTCAGGCCGGAGAGCGCGGTCTTCGACGCGGCGTAGGCGGAGCCCGCGAAGGGATGGACGGCGTGGCCGGCGATCGACGTCACGTTGACGATCGCGCCCTGCCCCGCGGCCAGCGCCGGGGCCAGCCCGCGCGACAGCGCGACCGGCGCGTGGAAGTTCAGCTCGAAGACCTCTCGCCACTGCGCGGGCGTGGAGTGCAGCAGGCCAAGGCGCTCGCGGTACCCGCTCTTCGGGCTCATCCCGGCGTTGTTGACCAGCGCGCCTAGCGCCCTGCCGCCAAGCCCGGCCAGGATCTCCTCCGCCGCGCGCGTACAGTCGGCGGGCAGCGACAGGTCCGCCGCGACATGGGCGAGATGCGCGGCGCCAAGCCCGGGCGGTGGCGGCTCGCGGCTCGCCGTCGCGACCAGCCAGCCCTCGCGCGCGAAGCGCAGCGCGGTCGCGAGGCCGATGCCGCGCGACGCGCCGGTGACGACCGCGACGCGCGGGGCCGCCGCGGCGCTCATCCCACGACCGAGACCACCCGGAAGGGCCGGGTCACGCCGTCGTGCTCGGTGATCGAGACATATTCGCCCGGGGCGAAGCTGTGCCGGTCCATGCGGAAGATCGGCTCGTCGTCCTCGGTCCCCGGCCGGTAGGAGAAGACCCAGCGCCCGCCACGCGTGTGGAGGAGCTCGCCCGCCTCGTCGGCCTCGCCGCGCCAGAAGCGGCGCAAGGTGCAGCGCGCGCGCTGCTGCCGCCATGCGGCGGCGTCGAGATGGCCATCGTCGTCCAGCGGCGCGACGAGCTCGTAGCCGCATTCCGGGTCGCCGGCCGGCGATCCGGCGACGCGCGCGAGCTCGAGGCGGACGCTCCTGAGGCTGGACATGGCCCGGCTCAATGCGCCAGCAGGACCGGGATAGTCGCGTGGCGGATCACGTGCGCGGTGACGCCGCCGAAGATCATCTGCCGCAGGCGGTTATGCGTGTAGCCGCCCATCACGAGCAGCGCGGCGTCGACGGCCTCGCACTCCGCGACGATGGCCTGGGCGGCGGGACGGCCCTTGCCCGAGGCGAGCCGCACGTTGGCGCCGATGCGGTGCCAGGCGAGGTAGCGCACCAGCGCGTCGGCGTCCGGCGTGTTGGCCGATTCCTCGACCGCGACGACGTGGACGCTCTTGGCCTGCTGCAGGAACGGAAGGCCCGCCTGGACGGCGCGCGAGGACTCGGCGCTGCCGTTCCAGGCGACCACGATCGATCCGCTGTCGTTGGTCTTGTAGTTGATCGGCGCCATCATCACCGGGCGGCCGGTGTCGAGCAGCGCCGCCTCGAAGGCCAGCATCGCCGCGACGCTGCCATGCTCGCCGGGCTCGGCGACGATCGTCATGTCGTTGAGGCGGCCGAGCCGCGCGATCCACTTGTCCTCGGCGCCGGATTCCATGCGCAGCGCGCAGGAAGGCATGTCGACGACGCCCGGCGCGGGCGCGAGCGCGAGGCCCGCGGAGGCCTGCCAGGCCTCGAAGTTCGCCTTGGCGCGGCTCGCGCGCGAGTCCGAATCCTTCTCGGCCGTCACCATCACCTGGTCGATCAGCGCGGGCGACGCACCCTCGCCGAGATAGGGCATGGTCTCGCGCGGATCGGCCTTGGCGTGCAGCACGTCGATATGCGCGGAGAACCGGCGCGCGATGCGCGCGGCCAGGGTCAGGTTCGCGGTGTCGGCGTCGGTGCCGCCGATGGGTGCCAGGATCGACTTGAACTGCATGGCTTCACTCCCCTGGCGAGGATGGGGACCGCACGCCGCGGCACCAGACCCGTCCTCGACCTTGCCTGCTCATGGTGACATGGCGACGCGCGCCCGCGCCAGCACCTGCGACCGCTCGCCGCGGGCGTCGAGCGCGCGCCACCCCGCGGGCGCGCCGGCGTCGCGCGCCAGCTGCTGGTCGAGTATCGCCACGGTCGCGTCGGATGCGTCGTCGCGCCGCGACCCGATGCGCGCGGCGGCCGTGTCCCGGTCCGCCTCCAGCCACAGCCCGTCGAAGCGGCAGCCGGCGTCGCGCGCGATGGCGGCGGCGGCGGCGCGCTCGTCCTCGCGCTGGAACACCGCGTCGAGCACGACCGAGCGGCCCGCGCGCAGGATCTCCGCGGCGCGCGACAGGAGCGTGGCGTAGACGAGGCGCGAGCGCTCGGGCGCGTAGTGCCCGGGACCGAGCTTCTCCTCGGGCGGAACGCCGGCGAGCTCCTTGCGCAACGCGTCGCTGCGCAGGACGACGGCGCCCGGCGCCGCGTGGAGTTCCGGCGCGAGGCCGCGCGCGAGCGTCGACTTGCCCGTGCCGGAGAGGCCGCCGACCGCGACCAGGCGCGGCGGGCGCGCCTCGAGGAAGGCCTCGATGGCCGCTAGGTGGCGCCGGGCGTCGGCGGCGATCGCCGCGCGGCGCGCGCCGTCGGGCTGGGCGCGCGAGGCGGCGGCGCGGGTATGCGCGCGGATGCCCGCGCGCAGCGCCAGCATCGCGGGCAGCGCGGCGAGGCCATCCGTCTCCGGCAGGATCTCGAGATAGGCGTTGAGGCAGGCGCCCGCGAGCGCGCGCGAGCCGCGCAACTCGAGGTCCATCAGCAGGAAGGCGAGGTCGAAGAGCGTGTCGACATTGGCGATCGCCGGGTTGAACTCGATCGCGTCGAAGGGCACGGGCGCGCCCTCGAACAGGCACACGTTCCCGAGATGCAGGTCGCCGTGGCAGCGCCGCACCCTGCCGGCCGCCGCGCGCGCGTCGAGCAGGGGGCCCAGCCGCGCGAGCGCGCGCGCGCAGAGGCCGCCGGCCCGGACAGCGGTCCCGGCATCGAGGAGCGGCGCCTCGCGCGCGAATTCGCGCTCGTTCTCCGCCGCCACCCCGGCAAGGCCTGCCGCGCCGCCGAAGCCCCGGACCGGCTCCGCGGCCCGATGGAAGCGCGCCACCACCGCGGCCAGCCTGCGCACCAGCGGCGCGTCGAGCCGGCCCGCCGCGGCGAGCGCGTCGAACTCCCCGCCCTCGGGGAAGCGGCGCATCTCGACGACATGGTCGAGGGCCTCGTCCTCGCTCGCCTCGGCGTCGGGCACCAGTGCGAGCGCGCCGGCGCGGCGCACCACCGCGCGCACGCCGAGATAGAGCGGCGCCGCCATGCGGCGGTTGGCCTCCAGCTCCGCGCGGCAGAGCGCGGCGCGCCGGCGCGGCGTCGAGAAGTCCATGTAGGAGAAGGCCACCGCGCGCTTGAGCTTCCAGGCCCGGTCGCCGGCGAGGAAGACGACGGAGCCATGCGTGTCGATGCGCCGCGGCGCGACGCCGCCATGCGTGGCAGGGTCGGCGAGGAAGCGCAGGACCTCCGCCTGCCCGCCATCGTCGACCTCCCGCGCGCTCATGCCGTCGCGGCCGCGCGATGGGGCTCGTCGATGCCCGCGGGATCCTGGTGGATGATGATCTCCGCGTTGGGATAGGCGGCGCGGATCTCGTGCTCGACGGCATCCGCGATCTCGTGCGCGCGGGCGAGGCGCATGTCGCCGTCCAGCTCGATGTGCATCTGCACGAAGATGTGCGTCCCCGCCGAGCGCGTGCGCAGGTCGTGCACGTCGAGCACCTCGGGCCGCGCGCGCGCGATGCGCAGGATGCGCTCCCGGTCGCCCGGCGGCAGCTCGCGGTCCATCAGCAGGTCGAAGGACTGGCGCGCGATGCGCGCCGCGCCGCGCAGGATCCAGAGCGAGATGAGCGCCCCGAAGAGCGGGTCGACGAGGGGCGCGTCGAGGAAGGCGCCGATCAGGATCGCCGCGACGACGGCCCCGTTGAGCAGCGCGTCGGCGCCGTAGTGGAGGGAGTCGGCGGCGATCGCCACCGAGCCGGTGCGCGCGACGACGCGGCGCTGGTACCAGACGAGGCCGGCGGAGAGCGCGATCGCCAGCACCGACACGGCGATGCCGATCTCCGGGCGCTGCACGGGCTGCGGCGAGCCGAGCCGGTGGATCGCCTCCATCAGCAGGATCACCGCCGAGCCGCAGACGAAGGCCGATTGCGCGAGGCCGGCCAGCGGCTCCGCCTTGCCGTGGCCGAAGCGGTGCTCCTCGTCCGCGGGCGTGAGCGCGTGGCGCACCGCGACCAGGTTGACGATCGAGGCGGCGGCGTCGAGCAGCGAGTCCAGCAGGCTCGACAGCACGGCCACCGAGTCCGTCGCGAGCCACGCCCCGACCTTGGCCGCTATGAGCACGGCCGCGACCACGACCGAGGCGGTCGCGGCGCGGCGCATCATCGCGCCGGCCTGCGCGCGGTCGGGGCGCGCGCTCACGGGAAGAGGCGCTCCGTGCGCCAGCCCGCCCCGTCACGCAGGTGCACGACGCGGTCGTGGAGCCTGAAGGCGCGGTCCTGCCAGAACTCGATGCGCTCGGGCGACAGGCGGAAGCCCGACCAGAAGGGCGGGCGCGGCACCTCGCCGATCGCATGGCGCGCGGTGTACTCGGCGACGCGCTTCTCGAGCTCGAAGCGACCCTCCATCGGCCGCGACTGGCGCGAGGCCCAGGCGCCGATCCTGCTCGCGCGCGCGCGCGAGGCGAAGTAGGCGTCGGCCTCGGCGGCGGTCACGGGCGCGACGGGGCCCTCGACGCGCACCTGGCGGCGCAGCGACTTCCAGTGGAAGAGCAGCGCCGCGCGGGGGTTCGCCGCGAGCTCGCCGCCCTTGCGGCTCTCGAGGTTGGTGTAGAAGACGAAGCCGCCGCCATCGACGCCCTTGAGCAGGACCATGCGCACGCTCGGCCGGCCCTGCGCGTCCGCCGTGGCGAGCGCCATGGCGTTGGGGTCGTTCGGCTCGCTCGCCTTCGCCTCCTCCATCCACGCATGGAAACGCGCGAAGGGGTCCTGCGCGGGATCGATCGGGGGGGAGTCGTCCGTCACCTGCTCGCTCATCGATGTTCGCTCCGTTGCCTGGGGCGGGCGCGCGGAGTCGCGCGCGACCGTCGGCGCGTAACATAGGGCGCGACGGTCGCGAGGCGTCATCGCGTCGCTGCGCCGTGGCGCCGGCCTGTCGTCGTTGACCATGACGGGTTTGCGTGTAGGATGCGGGTCCCGTCCAGCGCGGGAACGATTTTCCTTTCAGGAGCATGGACTTATGACCAGCGCCGGTTCTCTGATGGCAGGCAAGCGCGGCCTGGTGATGGGCGTCGCAAACGACCGCTCGATCGCCTGGGGCATCGCGCAGGCCTGCGCGGCGCAGGGCGCCGAGCTCGCCTTCACCTTCCAGGGCGAGGCGCTGGAGAAGCGCGTGCGCCCGCTGGCGGCGACTCTCGGCGTGAAGCATGTCCTGCCGGCCGACGTCACCGACCCGGCCTCGCTCGACGCGGTCTTCGAGACGCTCGGGCGCGAGTGGGGCTCCATCGACTTCGTCGTCCACGCGATCGCGTATTCGGACAAGGAGGAACTCAAGGGCCTCTACGTCGACACCACGCGCGCGAACTTCCAGCGCACGATGGACATCTCCTGCTTCTCCTTCACCGACCTCTGCCGCCGCGCGGCGCCGCTGATGCCGGCGGGCGGCAGCCTGCTCACGCTCAGCTACTACGGCGCCGAGCGCGTCATGCCCCACTACAACGTGATGGGCGTCGCCAAGGCCGCGCTCGAGGCGTCGGTGCGCTACCTGGCGGCCGACCTCGGCCCGCGCGGCATCCGCGTCAACGCGATCTCCGCCGGGCCGATCAAGACGCTCGCGGCGTCGGGCATCGGCGACTTCCGCTACATCCTCAAGTGGAACGAGCTCAACGCGCCGCTGCGCCGCAACGTCAGCATCGAGGAGGTCGGCGGCGCCGGCCTCTACCTGCTCTCCGACCTCGGCAAGGGCGTGACCGGCGAGACCCACCACGTCGACTGCGGCTACCACGTCGTCGGCATGATGGCGGTGGACGCGGCGCCCGAGGTCTCGGAGATGCTGGCCGGCTTCAAGCCCCAGAAGTGATCGCGGGGCAGCCCGGTCCATGTCCCACAACAGCTTCGGCCACCTCTTCAGGGTCACGACCTGGGGCGAGAGCCACGGCCCGGCGATAGGCTGCGTCGTCGACGGCGTGCCGCCGCGCATCGCGCTCGCGGAGGAGGACATCCAGCGCGACCTGGATCGTCGCCGCCCCGGCCAGTCGCGCTTCACGACGCAGCGCCGCGAGCCGGACCGCGTGCGCATCCTCTCCGGCGTGTTCGAGGGCCTCACGACCGGCACGCCCATCTCGCTGCTGGTCGAGAACGAGGACGCGCGCTCGAAGGACTACGGCGAGATCGCCGCGAAGTTCCGGCCCGGCCACGCCGACTTCGCCTACTGGGCGAAATACGGGATCCGCGACCATCGCGGCGGCGGCAGGTCGTCGGCGCGCGAGACGGCGATGCGCGTCGCGGCCGGCGCGATCGCGCGCAAGGTCCTGGGGGAGGCCGTCGCGATCCGCGGCGCGCTGGTGCAGCTCGGCGGCCACGCGGTCGACCGCGCGCGCTGGGACTGGTCGGCGGTGGGCGAGAACCCGTTCTTCTGCCCCGACCGTCAGGCCGCGCAGGCCTGGGAGGGCGAGCTCGACGCGGTGCGCAAGGCCGGCTCCTCGGTCGGCGCGGTGATCGAGGTCGTGGCGAGCGGCGTGCCCGCGGGCCTCGGCGCGCCGATCTACGGCAAGCTCGACGCCGACCTCGCGGCGGCGATGATGGGCATCAACGCGGTGAAGGGGGTGGAGATCGGCGCCGGCTTCGCCGCGGCCGCGCTCTCGGGCGAGGAGAACGCCGACGAGATGCGCGCCGGCCCCGGCGGGCCGGAATTCCTGTCGAACAAGGCCGGCGGCGTCCTCGGCGGCATCTCCACCGGGCAGGACATCGTGCTGCGCTTCGCGGTGAAGCCGACCTCCTCGATCCTGTCGCCGCGCCGGACCATCGACGTCGAGGGCCGCGAGACCGACATCCGCACGATCGGCCGCCACGATCCCTGCGTCGGCATACGCGCCGTGCCGGTGGGCGAGGCGATGATGGCCTGCGTGCTCGCCGACCACCTGCTGCGCCACCGCGCGCAATGCGGGTGAGGCCGGGCATGGGGCGCGCGGCGACATGAAGCCGCCCGGCCTCGTCGTGCGCCGCTCGCGCGCCGTCTCGGCGATGAACGCGGCCATGGCCGTCCTGGTGCTCGCCGCGGCGGTCGGCTTCCTCCTCAACCGGCCGGAGGGCGAGGCGATCCCGTGGCTGGGCGGCGCCGCGGTCATCGTGCTGATCGGGTTCCACGCGGTGCAGAGCGTGCGCAACCTCATGGACACGACGCCGCTGCTGACCATCGGGCCCGAGGGGCTCGGGCTGCCGCAGGCGGCCGACGCGCCCATCGCGTGGAACGAGGTGACCGCGCTCGGCGCCTCGCGCAGCATGACGCTGTTCGGCGGCGGCCGCCTCGACGTCGAGCTCGCCCCCGAGGCCTTCGCGCGCGTGCGCCTCGGCCGGCGCCTCTTCGGCGACGCGGTGGTCAAGACGATCGGCCCGACCTTCTCGATCTCCTTCCACGCGCAGGGCCTCGACCACAAGGCGACCGAGATCCTCGCCGCGACCGCCGCGTACTGGCCGCCGCGCGACACCGACGCGCCGGCGGACGGCGCCTGAGCCTGGCGGGGCGCGGGATGGACGAGGCCCGGCTGCAGGCCATGCTCGGCATCGTCGCCCTGCCCGCGATCGCCTGGCTGCTGAGCGAGGACCGGCGCGCGGTCGACTGGCGCCGCGCGGCGATCGCGCTCCTCGCCACCATCCTGCTCGCCGCGGCCATGATCCGCGTCCCGGGCGCGCGCGCCGCCTTCGCGTTCCTCTCGGCCGGGGTCGACGCGCTCGGCGCCGCGACGCGCGCGGGCACGTCCTTCGTCTTCGGCTATCTCGGCGGTGGCCCCCTGCCCTTCGAGCCGAAATTCCCCGGCGGCGAGTTCGTGCTCGCCTTCCAGGCGCTGCCGCTCGTGATCGTCGCGAGCGCGATCTCCGCCCTGCTCTTCCACTGGCGCATCCTGCCCGTCGTGGTGCGCGCCTTCGGGCGCGTGCTCGAGCGCGCGCTCGGCGTTGGCGGCGCCGTCGGCGTCTCGACCGCGGCCAACATCTTCCTCGGCATGGTCGAGGCGCCGCTCTTCATCCGCCCCTACCTCGCCGCCCTCTCCCGCGGCGAGCTCTTCGTCGTCATGGCCGGCGGGATGGCAGGCGTCGCCGGCACGGTGATGGTCCTCTACGCCGCCATCCTCGGCAGCGTGGTCGATGGCGCGCTCGGCCACATCCTCGCAGCCTCGGTCGCCGGCGCGCCGGCCGCGATCCTCTTCGCGCGCATCATGGTGCCGGACCGCGAGGACCGCAGGACCGGCGCCGCGCCGTCGGGGGACGAAGGACGGGCCGGCTCGGCCATGGACGCCATCGCGCGGGGCGCGGCGTCGGGCGTCGAGCTGCTCGTCGGGATCGTCGCGATGCTCGTGGCGCTGGTGGCGCTCGTGCACCTCGTCAACGCGATGCTGGGCGCGCTGCCCGACGTCGCGGGCGCGCCGCTCGCGCTCGAGCGCATCCTCGGCGCCGCGATGGCGCCGGTGTGCTGGCTGATGGGCGTGCCCTGGCACGAGGCCGCCACCGCCGGGCGCCTGATGGGCACCAAGACCGTGCTCAACGAATTCCTCGCCTATCTCGAGCTCGCGCGGACGCCGCCGGAGGCCCTCTCGCCGCGCAGCCGCACGATCATGCTCTATGCGCTCTGCGGCTTCGCCAACCTCGGCAGCGTCGGGATCATGATCGGCGGCATGTCGGCGATGTGCCCCGCGCGGCGCGCGGAGATCGCCGAGCTCGGCATGAAGGCGCTGGTCGCGGGCACGTTCTGCACCTGCCTGCTCGGCGCCATCGTCGGCGCGATCCTCTAGGCTGGCGTCAGCGACGCGTGTCGCCGAGGACGGACTGCTCGCGCAGCGGCCGCGCGGCGACGCGCGCGTAGAAGGCCCAGCCCGCAAGCACGAGCGCGCCGACGGCGACGAGCAGCCAGCGGAAGGCGGTCGCCACCGCGGCGCGGCCAGCCTCGCCAAGCGGCGCGCGGACCAGGTCGTCGAGGCCGCGCAGCTCGCCGCCCTGCGGCGCGAGCGCGAGCACGAGCGCCGTCGCGGCGGCCGCGCAGACCGCGCCGCCAAGCGCGCGCGCATAGCCCATCGCGCCGGTCACCGCGCCGACGTCGCGCGGCGCGACGGCGTTCTGCACCGCGACGATGGCCGTCGGGAAGATCGGGCCGATGCCGAAGCCGATCAGGAGCAGGGCGAGGCCGACGGTCCACGGGCCGGCCCCTGGCATCGCCGCGGCGAAGGCCAGGCAGGACAGCACCGCGAGCGGGAACGCGACCAGCACCGGGCGGCGGTAGTCGCCGGTGCGCCGCAGGTAGCGCCCGGAGGCATAGGCCGTGATCGTCGTCGAGAAGGTGAGCGGGATCATCATCAGCCCGACGTCCCCGGGGGACAGGCCGAGCTTCACCTGCAGGAACACGGGCATCGTGATGGCGAGGGCGAGATAGGCGCCGAAGGCGAGGAAGATCGCCGGCAGCACGCGCGCGACGACATCGTCGCGCAGGAACGCCGGCGCGAAGACCGGTTCGTCCAGGCGGCCCTGCCGGCGCCAGAACGCGGCGCCGGTGGCCAGCGCGATGGCCAGCGCGCCCAGCACGGGCACGCTGGTCCAGGAATGCGCCACGCCGCCCCAGGACAGGGCGAGCAGGAGCGCGGTCGTCGCGACAGGCAGCAGCGCGAGGCTCGGCGCGTCGATGCGCGCGGGCACGCGGCGCACGGGCAGCTTGCGCAGCACCGAATCCACCGCGACGAGCGCCACCAGCCCAAGCGGCAGGTTGATCCAGAAGATCCACTGCCAGCCGAGGTATTGCGTGAGGGCGCCGCCGACCGTCGGCCCGAGCAGCGAGGCGAGCGCCCACATCGCCGAGAAATGCGCGGAATAGCGCCCGCGCTCGCGCGGGCTGACGACGTCGGCGACGACGGTCTGCGCCAGCGTGACGAGCGCGCCGCCGCCGATGCCCTTGGCCGCGCGCGCGGCGATCAGGGCGACCATGCCCTCCGCGAGCGCGCAGGCCACCGACGCGGCGACGAAGACGACGAGCGCCGCCAGCATCAGCCTGCGGCGGCCATGGATGTCGCTGAGCTTGCCGGCGATCGCCGTCGCGCAGATCGAGGTCACCAGGTAGGAGGTCACGACCCAGGACAGCAGCGCGACGTCGCCGAGGTCGCGCGCGATCGAGGGCAGCGCGGTCGCGACGATCGTCTGGTCGAGCGCGGCGAGGAAGATCGCGATCATCGCGCCGCCGATGATCATCGACAGGTCGCGCTGCGGCAGCCGCGCCGCCTCCGGTACCGTCTGGTTCATGCGCCCTGCCCGGTCGCCGCGGCCTTGCGCGCAGCGACGAGGAACTCCCTGTTGCCTTCGGGCCCGAGGATAGGGCTCGGCACGATGCCGAGCACCTGCCAGCCGACGGATGGCAGCCATGCGGCGATGCGCGCGCAGACCTCCTCGTGCAGGGCCGGGTCGCGCACGACCCCGCCCTTGCCGACGCGGCCGGGCCCGACCTCGAATTGCGGCTTGACCAGCGCCACCAGCCACGCGCCGTCGCGCGCCAGCGCGAGCGCGGCGGGCAGCACGGTCTCCAGCCCGATGAAGCTGGCGTCGCAGACGACGATGTCGACCGGCGCGGGCACGTGCGCGGCGCCGAGGTGCCGCGCATTGGTCCGCTCGAGGACATGCACGCGCGGGTCGTTGCGCAGCTTCCAGGCGAGTTGCCCGTGGCCGACGTCGACGGCATGGACGAGCGCCGCGCCCCGCGCGAGCAGGACGTCGGTGAAGCCGCCGGTGGAGGCGCCGACGTCGAGCGCGGCCATGCCGGCGGGGTCGATGGCGAAATGGTCCAGCGCATGCGCGAGCTTGAGGCCGCCACGACTGACCCAGGGATGCTCGCGGCCGCGCAGCTCGAGCGGCTGGTCGTCGGCGACGAGCGCGCCGGCCTTGTCGACGCGCCTCTCCCCCGAGAACACGAGGCCGGCGAGGATCACGGCCTGCGCGCGCGCGCGGCTCTCGACCAGGCCGCGCTCGACGAGCGCGACGTCGGCGCGGCGCCTGCCGCCGGCGGCGCTCACGCGACCAGCCCCAGGCGCTCGCGCGCCGCGAAGCGCGCGGTGGCGAGGATGGCGACCGCGCCGAGGCCGAGCGCGAGCCCGATCCAGACCCCGAGGCCGCCCATGCCGAGCGGGAAGGCGGCGACGCAGCCGGCGGTGAAGCCGAGGACCCAGTAGCCCAGCGCGGCGAAGGCCATCGGCACGCGCGTGTCCTTGAGCCCGCGCAGCGCGCCCATCGCGATGGTCTGCGAGCCGTCGAAGACCTGGAACACCGCCGCGATGGCGAGGAATTCCACGGCGACCAGCGCGACGGCCGCGTTCGCCGGCACCGACAGGTCGAGGAAAAGCCCGGCGATCGGCCGGCCCCACGCCCATAGCGCGACCGCCGTCGCGCTCATGAAGGCGAGGCCGAGGAAGAAGGGCGTCCAGCCGGCGCGACGGACGCCCTCGCGGTCGCCCGCGCCCGCGGCGAGGCCGACCCGGACCGTGGCCGCCTGCGCGAGGCCGAACGGCACCATGAAGGTGACCGCGGCGCACTGGATGGCGATCTGGTGCGCGGCGAGCTGCTCCGTGGAGATCGCGCCGATCGCGTAGACCGCGGCGGAGAACAGCGCGACCTCGAGCAGCAGCACGCCGGCCACCGGCAGCCCCAGCCTGAACAGCTCGAGCAGGCGCGGCCAGTCGGCGCGCCAGAACCGCCCGAGCAGGCTGTAGCGCCGCATCCGCCGGTCGACGAGCACGAAGCCAAGCAGGCCGAGGAACGACACCCAGTTGGCGATCGTGGTCGCGACGCCCGAGCCGACGACGCCCAGCGCGGGCATGCCGAGGTTGCCGAAGATCAGCGCCCAGTTGCCGAGCACGTTCACGGCGAGGGCCACGAGCTGCGCGACCAGCGCCGCGCGCGGCCGCTGCAGCGCGCCGGTGAACTGCCGCAGCACCATGAACCACAGCGCCGGCAGGAGGCCCCAGGCGAGCGCGTCGACGTAGTCGGCGGCGACGGCGACGATCGCGGGGTCCTGGCCGAGCAGCGCCAGCGCCCAGCTTGAGCGCGAGAGCAGGGCCACGCCGAGCAGCGCGACGAGCCCCGAGGCCCAGAAGGCCTGGCGCATGCTGCGCCGCACGTCGCGGAGCTGCCCGCGCTTGCGGCCGATCGCCTGCGCCATCATCGGCGCGGCGGCCATGCAGATGCCGAAGCCGAAGATCGTCACCATGAAGACGAGGTTCCAGCCCAGCGCCCCGGCGGCCAGCGCCTCGGGGCCGAGCCGGCCGAGGAAGAGCACGTCCACGGTCATGATCGAGACCTGCGCGAGCTGCGTGGCGACGATCGGCAGCGCGAGGCGCGTGGTGGCCGAGGCCTCCGCGCGCCAGGCGTCCCGTCGGGCGGCGGGCGTCCCGGCCTCGATGCGTGCAGCGTCCATGGGGTGCGGCTTCTAGACCCTCGGCGCGGCGCGCGCAAAGCGCGGCGCGCGGGCGGTCAGTTCCGGCGCTCGACCGCCCAGCGCGCGAGCTGGCGCAGCCGGTCCGCGTCGGGGCCGAAGGGCGCGAGATGCGCGGCGGCCTGCTCGGCCAGCCTCGCCGCCTGCCCGCGCGCGCGCTCGACGCCGAGCAGCGAGACGAAGGTCGCCTTGCCGCGCCCCGCGTCCTTGCCCGTCGCCTTGCCGAGCGCGGCGGCGTCGCCCTCGACGTCGAGGAGGTCGTCGGCCATCTGGAAGGCGAGCCCGAAATCCTGCGCGTAGAAATGCATCGCGTCGCGCAGCTGCGCAGGGGCGTGCGCCATGATCGGCCCGGCGGAGCACGCGAAATGGATCAGCGCGCCGGTCTTCAGCCGCTGCAGCCGGGTGATCTCGCCGATCTCCGTCGCGCGATGCTCGACGGCGAGGTCGATCATCTGCCCGCCAACCATCCCCTCGGCGCCCGCGGCCTTCGCCAGCGCGGCGACGAGGGCGCAGCGCACCGCGCCATCGGGATGCGTCGCGGGGTCGGCGAGCACCTCGAAGGCACGGGTGAGCAGGCCGTCGCCGGCGAGGATGGCCGTCGCCTCGTCGAAGGCCTTGTGCACCGTCGGCCGGCCGCGGCGCATGTCGTCGTCGTCCATTGCGGGCAGGTCGTCGTGCACGAGCGAGTAGCAATGCACCATCTCGATCGCCGCGGCGGCGCGCAGCGCGCCCTCCGGCTCGACGCCGAAGAGCCGCGCGCCCTCGACGACCAGGAACGGGCGCAGGCGCTTGCCGCCGGCGAGCGTGGCGTAGCGCATCGCCTCGGACACGCGGCGCTCCGGTCCCTCGGCGAGCGGCAGCAGCGCGTCGAGCGTCGCCTCGATGCGCGCGGCGACGGCGCTCACCGCCCCTGCGAGGTCGGGCGACAATGGCGCGCCCTAGCCGAGCTTCGCCGGTTCCACGCGCGGCACGCCATCGGCGCCGAGCGCGATCTTCTCGATACGCGCCTCCGCCTCGGCGAGCTTGCGCTCGCAATGCGCCTTGAGCGCCGCGCCGCGCTCGTAGCTGCGGATCGCGTCCTCGAGCTTCCCCTTCCCCTGCTCGAGCGCGCGCACGATCTCCTCGAGCTCCTTGAGCGCGTCCTCGAAGCCGAGACGGGCGATGTCGGCTGGGGTCTGGGGGTCGGTCATGGTCCTCTCCGTTGCGCGCGGCCAAGCTACAGGCGGCGGCCTCCACCCGCCAGCATCGCGGCGCCGCGCGCGGCCCTTCCGGCGGGCGGATTTGCGGCTAGGATCGCGGCATGACCTCCCGATCGCCCGGTGCCGCCGCGCTCCGCGCCCGCGGCCTCGCGGCGATGCTTGCCGTCGCCGCGGCATGCGGCTGCCAGGCAACCGGCGGGTCCCCGCCGCCGGTCGCCGCCACGCCCGTCGCGCGCAGCGTCGAGGCGGCCTCGCGCTACGAGGCATGGATCGGCCCCCGCCTCGACGCCGTCCAGGCGATGCTCGAGACCAGCCATCGCGGCGTCGAACTCGTCTCGCAGGTGCTGCGCGCGCGGCAGCCCGGCGCCGGCGTCGACGCGCCCGACCCGCTTCCGGCGCGGGCATACGTCGCGGCAGCCACGGCGCGGGCGAGGCGCAGCCTCGAGGGTTCGGCCGCGCTGGCAGGCGGCGACGCCGAGCAGCAGGAACTGTCGCGCGACGTCGACGCGCAGGTCGCCCGCATGCTGGAGGCGATGGGCGGCCTGGAGCAGTCCCTGCCGGGCCTCGCCGGCGTCGGGGCGTCGCTCGGCCCGCTCGGCGCCGGGGACAACCTCGTCCTCGGCGCGTCGCTCGCCCGTCTGCTGGCGCTGCAGGTGCGCGCGGACAGCGTCTTCGCGGCGCTCGTGGTCGGGCTGCTGACGCCGGAGTCGGACCTCCTGCCCGAGCGCGAGCTGCAGGCGGTACGCCGCGGCGGCAACGACGCGCTGCTCGACTGCCTCGGGCAGCTGCAGGACTACAGGCTCGCCGGGGCCGGCGCGCAGGCAGGCGGGCGCGCCGTCGCCGACAGCGTCGAGCGCCAGCTCGACGGGCTGGAGGCCGCGCGCCTCAAGCTCGAGGCGCTGCGTGGCGCGGCGCGCGGGATCGCGCCGGAGCGGCGCCGCGCGCTCGACGCCGTGCTGCGCAGCTACGACGCCGGGATCGAGGCCGAGCTCGACTTCCTCGGGACGCTCGCCGGGTTCTCGCGCCTGGTCCACGCGGTCGATCGCGCCGCGCCGGACGCGGGACCCGGGATCGCGGCGGCCATCGACGGCGCGCGCCGCGTGACCGAGCGCCTCGCCGCGCGCCTGCAGGCCAACCTCGAGCGGCTCGCCGTGCTCGACGAGATCGGCGCGGGGCGCCGCACGTGAGCGCGATCCAGCCACGCCGCGACCGCGTGCTGCAGGGGATCGCCTGGATCCTGCTGGCGGTCGCGCTCTTCGCGGTCGTGCATGTCCTCGTGAAGAGGCTCGGCGAGACCTATCCGGTCGCGCAGATGATGTTCTTCCGCTCCGCCTTCGCGCTGCTGCCCGCGCTGGCCATGGTGCTGCGCCACCCGCGCGGCCTCGGCGTGCTGCGCAGCGCAAGCCCGCTCGGCCATGTCGCGCGCTCGGGCTTCGGCATCTTCGCCATGGCGACGACCTTCGCCGCCTTCCAGTACATCCCCGCCGCGGACGTCGTGGCGATCAACTTCGCGGCGCCGATCTTCGTCACCGCGCTCTCGGTGCCGCTGCTCGGCGAGGGCGTCGGCTGGCGGCGCTGGCTGGCCGTGGTCGCGGGCTTCGCCGGCGTGATGGTGATGCTGCAGCCCGGCGCGATGCTCGCCGCCCCCGGCGGGGACACCGCGCTCGGCAGCGCCCTCGCGCTCGCCAGCGCGGTCGCCTATGCCGGCGTCGTGATCGCGATCCGGCAGGTCTCGCGCGTCGACGCGGGCGAGGCGATCGTCTTCTTCTACATGGCGATCGTCGCCATCGCGACGCTGCCGACCCTGCCGTTCCTCTGGGTGGCGCCCGCCTCCGCGCTCGACCTCGCGATGCTCGTCGCGCTCGGCGTCGTCGGCGGCATCGCGCAGGTCTTCCTCACGCGCGGCTACGAGGTCGCGCCGCCCGCGGCGGTGATGCCGTTCGAGTACGCCTCGCTGCTGGCGACGGCGCTGCTCGCCTGGGCCTTCTGGGGGGAGCTGCCGACATCGGCGGGGATCGCGGGCGGCGCGATCGTGATCGCGAGCGGCCTGTTCCTGTTCTACCGCGAGGCCAGGCTGGCGCTGGTCAGGCGGCCATGAGCGCCGCGACATGCGCGGCGGCCGAGCCCGCCAGCGCCTCGAGGTCGTAGCCACCTTCCAGCGTCGAGACGACGCGGCCGCCGCAGCGGCCGCGCGCGACCTCGGCGATCGCGGCCGTGACCCAGGCATAGTCCTCGTCCTCGAGGTCGAGCGCGGCGAGCGGGTCGCGGCGATGCGCGTCGAAGCCCGCGGAGACCAGCACGAGTTCGGGCGCGAAGGCGTCGAGCGCGGGGAGCACGACGCGCTCCATCGCGCGGCGGAAGGCCTCGCCGTCGGAATGCGGCCGCAGCGGCGCGTTGACGACGTTGCCCGCGACGCCCGTCTCCTCCGCCGCGCCGGTGCCGGGGTAGAGCGGCATCTGGTGCGTGGAGGCGAAGAACAGGCCGGGATCGCGCTCGAACATCGCCTGCGTGCCGTTGCCGTGGTGGACGTCGAAGTCGACGACCGCGACGCGGCGCAGCCCATGCGCGGCGCGGGCATGGAGCGCGCCGACCGCGACGTTGTTGAACAGGCAGAAGCCCATCGGCACCGAGGGCTCGGCATGGTGCCCGGGCGGCCGCACGGCGCAGAAGGCGTTGCGCGCCGCGCCCGCCATCACGGCGTCCACCGCCGCGACGACGGCGCCCGCCGCGCGCAGCGCCGCCTCGCCGGAGCCCGGGCTCAGCGTCGTGTCGGCGTCGAGCGGGTGCCGTCCGGCGGGCGGCACCGCGCCCATCACGCGCTCCACGTGGGACTGCGGATGGACCAGCATCAGGCGATGGTCCTCGGCGCGCGGCGCCTCGCGCCTCTCCAGCGCGCGGAAGGCTGGCGCCGAGAGCGCCGCCAGCACCGCCTCGAGGCGCTGCGGGCGCTCCGGGTGCCACGCGCCGGGATCATGGTCGAGGCAGGCGGGATGGGTGAGCAGCAGCGTGGTCATCTGGTCCTCCGGGGCCGGGCCAAGCCTAGCCGAGCGCGGGCCCCGCGTGGACCGGCGTTCTTGGCCGCGCCGCCACGGGGCGGCATGATGCCGCCAGCTTCGCCCCAGGGAGGAACAGGATGAAAAGAGGATTCGCCGCCGCGCTCGCCTTCGTCGTCGCGGCCGCTTCGGCCGCCGGCGCCGTCCAGGCCCAGACGCGCGTCACGCTCAAGTCGGCGACGGCGGGCTCGTCCTACTACCTGATGATGGTGCAGCTCGGCGAGGCGCTGAAGACCGC
>JBEGVV010000107.1:0-4056 GCA_041178225.1 Pseudomonadota bacterium
TAGAGCCGCGCCAGGCCGAAGATGACGTAGACGAGGACGATCACCGACCAGTCGCCGAGCAGGCGCCAGAACGCCGCCTCGTTCCTGTCCTGGAGGGCGTTGAAGAAGTCGCCGTTCCAGGTGTTGAGGCGGACGTTGAGGTAGACGAGCAGGAGGCTGATCGCGACGATCGCCGCGAGCATCGCGCGCCCGGCCGCGCGATCAGCCGAGACCCAGTAGGGCCGCGTCAGCGCCCAGAGGTCGCGCAGGAAGGGCCGCAGGCCGACCATCGCGCCGCCCCCTCGCGCCCGCTCAGAAATCGACGCAGCGCCCGTCGCGCTCCCAGTCCCCGTAGCGCGTCGGCTCGAGGCCGCGCGGGCCGCCCTGCTCGGGGACGCGCGCCTTCGCCGCGGGCGCGGCGGCGGGCGCGGCAGCGGACGGCGTCGCCGCGGGCGCCGGGCTTGCGGCGGCCGGCGCGGCGGGGATGGCGGGGCTTTCCTTGCGATCGGTCATGGGCCGGGACTTAGGCGCGGGGGGCCCGGCGAGGCAAGCCCCGAAGCAGGAACCCTCTCCAGGGCGGAAATTCCGGATGGCATTCCTGCCCTGGAGGGGGTTACGAGGTTGCCCGGCGCGCCAGCGACAGGCTTGATTCGATCGCGCGACCCGGCCACATGCTGCGCGCGGCGCGCGGCGCGCGCCCCCGGAGAACAGGCAAGCCATGAACTACGCACGCACCGCCATCCTGATGGCCGCGATGACCGGCCTCTTCCTTGCGCTGGGCTGGGCCCTGGGCGGGCAGCAGGGCATGACGATCGCGCTCGTGGTCGCGACCGGCATGAACTTCTTCTCCTACTGGTTCTCGGACCGGATGGTGCTGCGCATGTACGGTGCGCGCGAGATCGGGCCGCAGGACGCGCCGCGCTTCCACGCCATCGTCGCCGGCCTGGCGGCGCGCGCGTCCATGCCGATGCCGCGCGTCTTCATCATGGAGAACGACCAGCCCAACGCCTTCGCCACCGGGCGCAACCCCGAGAACGCGGCGGTCGCCGCCACCACGGGCCTCCTGCGCATGCTCGACGAGCGCGAGGTCGCGGCGGTGATGGCGCACGAGCTCGCCCATGTGCGCAACCGCGACTCGCTGATCATGACGATCACCGCGACGCTGGCCGGCGCCATCGGCATGATCGCCAATTTCGGCATGATGTTCGGCGCCGGCGCGCGCGACAGCAACGGCCGGCCCAATCCCGTCGGCGCCATCCTCGGCATCGCCGCGGCGATCCTCGCGCCGCTGGTCGCGGGACTGGTGCAGATGGCGATCAGCCGCGGGCGCGAATACGAGGCCGACCGGGTCGGCGCGGAGATCTGCGGCGACCCCGCGGCGCTCGCCTCGGCGCTCGACAAGATCAGCCGCGGCGCGCAGGCCATCCATAACGACCAGGCCGAGGCCAATCCCGCGAGCGCGCATCTCTTCATCGTCAACCCGCTCGCCGGCGGCGCGCGCGACAGCCTGTTCTCCACCCATCCGGCGCCGCAGAACCGCATCGCGCGTCTGATGGAGATGGCGCGCGGCTTCGGCGGGGGCATGCGCGGCGCGGCGCCGCAACCCCAGGCCGCGCCTCCCGCCCCTCGGCCCGGCTCGGTTCCGCGCTCCGGCCCCTGGGGCGGTGGCGGCGGGCGCCGCCGCGGGCCCTGGGGTTGACCCGCCCCGCCGGCGGGACACGCATGACGACGGAACACGCCGCGCCGGCGGGGCTTGCCGCGCGGCAGGCGGCGCATGAGCTGCTCGGCGCGGTGCTGCGCCGGCGCCAGCCGCTCGACGGCGCCTTCGATGCCAGCGAGCGCGTCGCGGCCCTGCCGCCGCGCGACAGGGCGCTCGCGCGGCTCGTCGCCGCCACGGCGCTGCGGCGCCTCGGCCAGCTCGACGCCGTGCTGGCCCGCGCGCTCGAGCGACCGCTGCCGCCGCGCGCGGCGCCGGCGCTCGACGCGCTGCGCATCGGCGCGGCGCAGCTCCTCTTCCTCGGCAGCCCGGCCCATGCCGCGGTCGGCACCGCGGTGGCGCTGCTCGGCGGCCGGCTCGCCGTCTATCGCGGCGTGGTCAACGCGGTGCTGCGTCGCCTCGCGCGCGAGGGCGAGGCGGCGCTCGCCGGGACCTCCGCGCTCGACAACATTCCGGCCTGGCTGCGCGAGGGCTGGATCGCCGCGCATGGCGCGGAGGAGACCGCGGCGATCGCCGAGGCCATCGCCGCCGATCCGCCGCTCGACATCGTGGTGAAGTCCGGCGATCCCGCGTCCTGGGCGCAGGCGCTGGAGGCGGAGGTCCTGCCGACCGGCACGCTGCGCCGGCGCGCGGGCGGCGTGCCCTCCGAGCTCCCCGGCTTCGCCGAGGGCGCATGGTGGGTGCAGGACGCGGCGGCGACGCTGCCCGCGCGGCTGCTGGGCGATGTCGCGGGGCGCGAGGCGATCGACCTCTGCGCGGCGCCTGGCGGCAAGACCGCGCAGCTCGCGGCCGCGGGGGCGCTGGTGACGGCGGTGGAGCGCAGCGGCGCGCGGCTGCGGCGACTGCGGCGCAACCTCGCGCGGCTGGGCCTCGAGGCGCGATGCGTCGAGGCCGACGCGACGACATGGCGCCCGGAGCGGCCGGCGCCGCTCGTGCTGCTCGACGCGCCCTGCAGCGCCACCGGCACGGCGCGGCGCAACCCGGACATGCCCTACCTGCGGGCGCCCGAGGACGTCGCGCGGGTGCTGCCGCTGCAGGCCGGGCTGCTCGACGCCGCGGCCGGGATGGTCGCGCCGGGCGGCACGCTCGTCTATTGCGTGTGCTCGCTGCAGCCCGAGGAGGGCGAGGCGCAGGTCGACGCCTTCCTCGCGCGCAACCCCGGCTTCGCGCGCCGCGCGGTCGACGCCGGCGAGATCGGCGGCCTCGCGCAATGCGTCACGCCGAAGGGCGACCTGCGCACCCTGCCCTCGCATCTCGCCGCGCTGGGCGGGCTCGACGGCTTCCACGCCGCGCGGCTGCAGCGCGGGGGGTGATGCGCGCGCCGGCGCGCTCGGCTAGTCTTCCGCCCGGCATGACGACCAGACGATCCGCGATCCTGCTGCTGCTCGGCGGCGCGCTTCCCGCGCTCGCGGGTTGCGGCTTCTCGCCGCTCTACGGACGCGGCGAGGACGGGTCGGTCGCCGAGGAACTCGCGAAGATCCGCGTGCTGCCGATCGCGAACCGATCGGGCCAGGTCCTGCGCAACCACCTGCTCGATGGCCTCACCCCGCGCGGCGAGCCGCAGAAGCCGCAATACACGCTGCAGGTGGTCGTCGAGGAAGCCAACCCCCAGGCGCTGAGCATCACGCGCAACGACACGACCGTGCGGTACGGCTACTCGGCCAACGCGAGATACCGCCTCCTGGCCGAGGACGGGCGGGATCTCCTGCAGTCGAGGACATCGGGCAGCTCGACCTATCTCGCCAGCTCGTCACAGTTCGCGACGGTTTCCTCGCATACCAACGCGCGCGAGCGCGTGATGGAGGAGATGGCAAAGGAGATCCAGGCGCAGGTGGCTGCCTTCCTGCGCGCGCAACGCGCGGCGGCGCGCAAGCCTCAATAGCCCTGGAGCCTCGCCTCCCCGAGGTTGCGGAAGGCGATGCGGAAGACCACCGACTTGTCGGGCGGATCCTCGCTGGTGCCGACGAAGCGGCGCTGGAAGTCGACCCCGAAGAGGAAGCACTCGTCCTCGTAGACCAGCGTCGAGTTGAACCGCAGCTGCCCGGCGTCATCGCCGATCGAGCGCGATTCGCGTAGCTGCAGGCGCCAGTTCTCGTCGAGCCGCGCGGTCAGGATCGTCGCGACCTGCTCGATGTCCTGGGCGAGGGCATTCGCGCTGCGTCGCTCGGAGAGCGTGGCGCTGTTCTTCTCGATGAAGGAATAGGCGAAGGCCAGGTTGATGGACTGGGGCCCCAGTGCAAGCGAAGCCGTGCTGCGGACCGCGGAAAGGTCGCTCTGGTCGAGCTGGAACCGATACGTGGCACCGACCCACGGCGTCGGCGACACGAGCAGGCGGCCCAGCACGTCGGAGGAATTGCCCG
>JBEGVV010000108.1:0-7294 GCA_041178225.1 Pseudomonadota bacterium
GCCTCAGCGCACCACGTTGACGTCGGTGATCGGGATGCGGCGGTCGGCGGCGCGCAGGATGATCGTGCTGCCCGCGACCTCGAAGGCATCGATCTTCGCCGTGACGCCCGTCTGCGGCGTCATCTTCTGGCCGTTGGTGTCGTTGGCGGTGACGGTGAAGGAGTAGGTGCCGTCGGGCACGCGCGTGCCGCCATTGGTGCGCCCGTCCCAGGTGATCCTCTGGCTGCCCGAGCCGGTATTGCCGACGAGCTTGCGCACCTCGGTGCCGGCCGAATCCTTGATGACGATCGAGACCTCGCGCGCGAGGCGGTCGAGGCTGTACTCGATCGGCGCCTGGCCGTCGCGCAGCACGACGCTCGTGCCGCCCGCCTCGACGGTCTTGCCGATGTAGTTGGCCGCGGAGGCGACCTGCATGGTCTGCTGCGCGGCGAGCATCGCCTCGAGGTTGACGTTCTGCTTCACCTGCTGCTCGACCGAGGTGAACTGCACGAGCTGCTGGGTGAACTGCGTCGAGTCCATCGGCGAGGTCGGGTCCTGGTACTTCAGCTGCGTCGTCAGCAGCGTCAGGAACGAGTTGAAGTCCTCGCCGAACTTCGCCTTGTCCTTGGCGGCCTGGCTGGCGCCCGCGGGAACGGCTGGCGTCGTCGGGTTGATCGTCGGCATGGGAGGACCTGGCTCGTGGTTGCCTTTCCCCGAAGCAATCCCCGTGCCGACGAAAATCGCATCCTGAACAATGGGTTGGGTCCAATGATCGCCTGCCGGGCCCGGCAGGAACGGCCGGCAGGGGCAAGTTCTGCCGGGCTGGCCCAGTCGACCGGACGGCTACGCGCCCGGCTTCAATCCCGCATGGCCACGACCACGACGTTCTTGCCGAACAAGCGCCCCAGCAGCAGGCGATCCAGCAGGCGGCCAACGGGGAAGGCCATGCGATCGAAGAGCGCGACCGCCGTCGGGGACAGCCGGCCGCCACCGCCGCGCAGGCGCCCCAGGGCCTTGAAGAGCAGGGTCGCGAAGAAGCCTGCCGAATCGGCGTATTCCGCGTGCAGTACCCGCAACCCTGCCGCCTCCACCCTGCCGACCAATTCCCCGCGCCGATAGCGCCTGACATGGCCGACGAGGTCGTCCATGTCCGTCCACAGGATGCGGAAGGCTGGGACATAGACGAGCAGGCGCCCACCGGGCCTGAGCTTGCCCCGGAGCGCCTGCAGGACCGCGCCGTCATCGACGACATGCTCCAGCACGTTGATGCTGTAGATGAAGGCGACCGAGGATCCGGGGATCTCCTCGAGCCCGGCAGTCGCGAGGCCCCGTGCCTGCAGGGAAGCGCGCTGCGCGGGATCCTGCTCGACGCAAAGCAGGTCGCGTGCCGGGAATATGTCGGAGAAGGTGCCGATGCCGGCTCCGAAATCCACGACGAGATCGCCCTGCGCGCGAGGCGGCGCATGGCTCCGGACCAGGTCGCGGATGAATTCGTTGTAGCGCACCGCCGAGGCCATGGCCTCGAGGTTCTCCGTGCCGGAGTAGCGCTCGTCCGCGGTCTTCATGCCGGGTTGCCCGGCCATCTCGAGCGGGCGACGACGCGGAGGATGCCCAGCACGAGGGGCGAGGCAAGGAGCAGGCCCGCGATGTCGACATAGCGCCGGGCGGGGAACGTCACGAGGACCGCGGGCAGGTAGTTGGCCAACGTCCAGGCACCCACCACGAGGAGGAGCGGCGCCCAGTCGCGCGAGGCGTCCTTCGGGTCCGGCACGGGGCTGGCCACCGGCAAGCGTCCCATCATCGTCGAGGCGAGGAAGACAAGGACGAGCGACACGGCGGCCAGCCCGAAGGACAGGTTGAGCACGGTCGCCATGCCGACGAAGCGCGCCGTCGCCCCGGCGACCCAGGCGGCGTAGTGCGCGGGCTCGGCCACGATCACCGCCCTGGCGAATGATTGCAGCTGGCGATCGATCTCCGTCCAGTCGCGGCCCGGCTGCACGAAGGGCATGACGATCGCGAACACCACGTTGTCGTAGTTGCGCGCCAGCACGTCGAAATACCCGAGCGCCGTCGACAGGAAGGACCGCTCGTTCCGGGAATTGAGCGGGATCGGCAGCATCTTGCCTTCGGATGCGAGCCGGTCGCGCTCGCCGAGGACGTGGCGGGCGAGGTCCCGGTGTTCCGGCGGAAGGCGATCGACGGTCTCGGGCCGGAGCATCGACCCCGCAAGCCCCGAACTCGCGATGCCGCCGAACGACACGACATGGAACTGGCCGACGACCGCATGGCGCAGTCCCGCGTAGGCGAGGAACGGGGAGGAGACGAGCAGGCCCAGAACCGCGGCCCTGACGATGGCCTGGCGGAGCGACACCCCCCGGCTGCGCAGGAGCAGGAGCGCGAGCAATGGCAGGACGCCGCAGAATGCCAGGAAGGCGGGCTTGAGCAGGTATGCAAGCCCCGCGCATCCCACCAGCGCGGAAGCGGCGGCGACCCGCGTCCGCTGCGTGGCGCAGATGCGCAGGACAAACGCGATGCCGCCCAGCGCAAGCGCGACCGCGAGGATGTCCGGATGCACGTCGTTCGTGAAGAGGAGTGCCGCGTTGCCGAAGGGGATCGGCAAGGCGAGGGCAATGGCCGCGTCGTGGCTCATGCCGAACCTGCGGGCCGCGGATGGCAGCGCGATCGCGGCCAGGGACAGCGCGAGGAACTGCAGCGCCGGGATCGCGGGAAATGCGCCCTCGCCGCCCAGCGCCTGCACGAACCATCCGTAGAACGGCGTGCGCGGCCAGGACAGGAAGCCGGGCCAGCCCGGCGGGTCGAGGTAGCCGCCGCTGTCAGGCAGGAGCTCGGGGGAGAAATTCCCGAGCGCCGCCATGAGCAGCGCCGCGATCGCGACGGCGCAGAGCAGCACGCGCGTTCCAGTATCCAATTCCGTCCTCCTGCCGCCCCACGTCAGCTGCGTGGCAGCATCCTGAACGCCCATTTCACCGGCTGGCCGTCCACCACGGGGCCGCTGACGACGAGCTGCTCGGTGCGGCGCGTCGCAGCCGCGCCCTCGCCCGCGCCGCCGAAATAGACGCTGTCGGCGATCTCGAGCCGGCCGCCCGCGCAGTTGAAGCGCCAGGCCGTGCCCGAGGGCGCGCGCAGCAGCGCCGCGCCCCCGTTCTGGATCAGCGAGACCTGCATGTCGGGATGCAGGTGGAAGCGCACGGCGAAGAGCCCGGCATGCGCGCCCGCCAGCACGTCCTCGCCGCGCAGGTCGGTGCCGTCGGCGGAGAGCCAGAGGCGGCGGCGATGCGTCAGTCCGAAATTGGGCGCGTAGCCGTCATGGCTCGCGGTGGCCAGGACCGCGCCGTCCATCTCCTCGCGCTGCGCGTCGAGCCTGCGCGGGCGTCGCACCATGCCGCCGTCGCGGCGCAGCTCGGCGGAGTTCGTCTCGTCGATCGTCAGCGTCGAATGCGCCGCGGTGGCGCGCGCGGCCATCGCCCAGGCGGGATCGCCCGCTGGCGCGCCGCCGCAATTCACGACCACGCGCTCGCGCGCATGGCTCAGCTCGAAGGAGAGCTGGCCCGCATGCGCCGCGTGGTCGAGGCCGCGCGGCGGGGGCGCGCCGGTGTTGAAGAGCACCAGCGTGCGGTGGCAGGCGATGCGCTCGAAGCCGCTGTCGGGCGCGGTGTCGGGCGCGGGATCCTTGTTGCCCGCGCGCTGCAGCAGCCGGTCGATGGCGCGGCCATCGCCCTCCGCCGTGCCGTTGAACAGCGCGAGCCTGCCGTCGCCATGGCGGAAGAAGCGCACCATCGCGGCCATGCGCTCGATCGCGGATTCGAGCTTGGCGGGCAGGGCCATGCCGGCGGCGGTGAGCGAAT
The DNA here is from genome assembly GCA_041178225.1 of Pseudomonadota bacterium. Taxonomy (GTDB): domain Bacteria; phylum Pseudomonadota; class Alphaproteobacteria; order CACIAM-22H2; family CACIAM-22H2; genus CAIOSQ01. The sequence continues at coordinate 3,846 of JBEGVV010000108.1, forward strand.
CGCGCAGTCCCAGCAGCAGGGCGAAGGCCTCGACATGCGTCGCGGGCGAGCGCTCGACATGGCCGCCATCGGGCAGGACCTGGCGCGCGATCTCGCGCTGCAGCCGCTCCAGCGCCAGCGGCAGGTCCGCGGAGCCGAGGCCGGCCAGCGACGCGCAGGCAAGCCCCGCGACGGCCTCCAGCCGCGCGAAGCCATCCGCGCCCTCGTCGAGGTTGCGCGCCAGGTGGCGCGCCTGGCGCGCCAGCGAGGCGAGCAGGCGGCGCGGCAGGGACCCGGCCTCGCCCTCGGCCACGAAGCTCCATGCCTCGAGCGCGATGGCGATGCGCCGGCCCGTCACCTCCGGCGCCCAGGCGACCTCGTGCCAGCGCTCCTGCTCCAGCCAGTCATGGAGCAGGTGCCGCGCGCGCGCGCGCGCCTCGGGCGTGCCGACCGCCGCGAGGTCGGCGAGCCAGCCGAAGCCGTTGAGCGCGGAGAGCGTCGCGCGATCGAGCGTCGCGGCCTGCCAGTCGGGATGCTCGGGCAGCCCGGCGCCGGAGAGCAGCGTGCGGCCGCGCGCGGCCGAGCCGCGCGGCGGGCGCGCGGGCAGGGCCTTGGGCGCGGCGGGCGCGCCGCCCGCCAGCAGCAGGCGGTGCAGCGGCGTGGAATAGAGGAAGCGCGCGAGGCCCTTCACGGCCGGTCAGGCGCCGCCGCGCAGGCGGGCGATGTTCGCGGCATAGGCGCCGGCCCCGCCGCGGAACGTCGCGGAGCCCGCGACCAGCACGTCGGCGCCGGCCTCGACCACGGCGCGCGCGTTCTCCGCGTTCACGCCGCCATCCACCTCCAGGTCGATGGCGCGGCCCGACGCCTCGATGCGCCGGCGCAAGGCGCGGATCTTCTCGAGCTGGCTGGCGATGAAGCCCTGCCCGCCGAAGCCCGGGTTGACCGACATCACCAGCACGAGGTCGATGTCGCCGATCACGTAGTCCAGCGCCTCGGGCGGGGTCGCCGGGTTGAGCGCGACGCCCGCGCGCTTGCCCAGCGAGCGGATGAGCTGGAGCGTGCGGTGGAGATGCGGGCCGGCCTCGGGATGGACGGTGAGGATGTCGGCGCCAGCCTCGGCGAAGGCGGTGACCCAGGCATCGACGGGCGAGACCATGAGGTGGACGTCGAAGGGCTTGGCGGTGCAGCCGCGCAGGGCCTGCACGATCATCGGCCCGAGCGTGATGTTGGGCACGAAATGCCCGTCCATCACGTCGATGTGGATCCAGTCCGCCCCGGCCTGGTCGACCGCGCGCACCTCCTCGCCAAGGCGCGCGAAGTCGGCCGAGAGGATCGAGGGCGCTATGCGCGGGATGCGGGTCATGGCGATTGCCCGGCGTAGCTAGCAGACGCGCCGTTCGCGCGGCAAGGCGGAGTGCTTCCGGGACGGATGGCCTGTCCGGTCCCATTGGGGCTGGAGCCGCATCGCGCTATAAGCGCCGCGTGAGGCATGTCGTCCACGAATCGAGGCACCGCCTGCGGCTGGCGGTCCTTGCCTTCCTGCTCGCCGCTGCGGCGCCGGCCACGGCACGGCAGGGGGCCGCGCCCGTGCTTGTGCCGCCGGCCCCGCGCGTGGCGCCGCCGCCTGCCCATGTCGCGCAGGCAAGGCCCTCCCAGCCGCCTGGCGCGCCATCCTCCCCGCGACCGGAGGCTGGCCAGCCGGCGGGTGCGCCGGCCGTATTCTCGGCCGACCAGGTCGTCTACGACCGCGACGGCGACGTCGTGACCGCCAGCGGCAATGTCCAGATCGTGCAGGGCGGGCGCGTCGTGCGCGCGGACAGTGTCGCCTTCGACCGCAGGCGCAACGTCGTGACCGCGAGCGGCAATGTCTCGCTGGTCGAGGCGACCGGCGACGCGATCTATGCCGACCACGCGGAGCTGACCGAGGACTTGCGCGAGGGCGCGATCCAGAATTTCCGCGCCCTGCTCGCCGACTGGTCGCGCCTTGCCGCGGCCGCGGGCCGGCGCAGCGAGGGCAATGCCACGGTGCTGCGCAAGGTCGTCTACAGCCCCTGCGAGCTCTGCCGCGACGACCCGTCGCGCCCGCCGCTCTGGCAACTCAAGGCCGCGCGCGCCACGCATGACCAGGAGAAGGCGACGGTCACCTATCGCGACGCCTGGCTCGAGCTTGGCGGCGTTCCGGTCTTCTACACCCCCTATCTCGAGCATCCCGACGGGACGGTCAGGCGGCAGAGCGGGCTGCTGGCGCCGGCCTTCGGCTCGTCGAGCATCCTTGGCCAGTTCTATGCCCAGCCCTGGTTCCAGACGCTGGGCCCCTCGGCCGACGTGACGATCGAGCCGATCCTGTTCTCGAAGGAGAACCCGGTCCTCGCCGCCGAGTACCGCCAGCGCTTAGCCGCCGGCGCCATCTCGCTCAACGGCTCGATCACCAATGGCTCGATCTACGACGAGAACAACCGTGCCACCGGCCAGGAGACGATCCGCAGCCACGTCGCCGGTACCGGGCGCTTCGACATCGACGAGGACTGGCGCTGGGGCTTCGACCTCGCCCGGACCAGCCACGACAACTACCTGCTGCGCTACAAGCTCTTCGACCGCTTCCGCTTCATCGATCGCAACACCCTGACCTCGCGCGCCTATGTCGAGGGCTTCGGCGGCAGGTCCTATGCGACGGCGCAGGCCTATGCGTTCCAGGGGTTGAGGCCGGAGGACGATCCCAGCCTCGCACCGCTCGTGCTGCCCATGCTCGACTACAACTGGGTCGGAGAGCCGGATTCCCGCGGCGGGTATTTCGACTTCCGTTCCTTCTCCTACGGGATCTCGCGTACCCAGGGCACGTCCTCCCAGCGCACCGCCGGCATCGCGGGCTACACGCTGCCCTACACGGCCACGACCGGGGAGGTCTGGACGCTCGGGACCACGCTCCAGGGCGATGTCTTCAACGTCTCCGACCGGGGCGCGATCGATGACGGGTTCCGCCCGACGAGGGATGGGCTCGAGACGCGCGTCTTCCCGCAGGCATCGCTTGGCTGGCGCTGGCCCTTCATGCGGCAGGACCAGTCGCTGCGCACGATCGTCGAGCCCATCGTCTCCGCGGTCGCGGCGCCGCGCCTCGGCAACCAGGACGAATACCCGAACGAGGATTCGCGCGGCATCGACCTCGACGAGACCAACCTCTTCCGCCGCAACCGCTACAGCGGCATCGACCGGCTCGAGGGCGGGCAGCGTGTCACCTACGGCATGAACACGGACACGCGCCGGCTGGACAATGGCGCCCGGGTCGCCGCCTTCCTCGGGCAGAGCTACCGGTTCCAGAGGGATGGCAGCGTTCCCTTGGCTTCGGGGCTTTCGGGCAATTCCTCCGACGTGCTGGGCCGCCTGCTCGTGTCGCCGACGCCGTGGGTCGGTGCCACGTATCGGTTCCAGCTCGACCAGAGCGACCTTTCCGCGGTCCGCAGCACGGCTTCGCT
>JBEGVV010000109.1:0-16060 GCA_041178225.1 Pseudomonadota bacterium
CCGAGGGGCCGGTGATCGTGCAGTACGTCTCGGAGCTCGCGCCCGCGGCGGGCCTCACGGGCAAGGCCGGGACGATGTCGCGCTGGCGGGTGCTGGAGTGGCTGAACCACGTCACCTCGGAACTCCACAAGGGCTTCAGCCCGCTGTTCCGGCCGAACACGCCCGACGCCTACAAGGAGATCGCGCGCGCCAACCTGGGCGCGAAGTTCGATGCGCTCGAGAAGCTGGTGTCCGATGGCCGGGCGTGGCTCATGGGCGAGGCCTTCACCGCCGCCGATGCCTATCTCTTCACGGTGATGAACTGGGGCCGCCTGACCGGCATCGACATCGCGCGCTGGCCCGCGCTGGCCGCCTACCACGCGCGCGTCGCCGCGCGCCCGAAGGTGCAGGAGGCGATGGCGGCGGAGGGGCTCAGGCGCTGAGGGCGCCGCGCGCGGCGCATCGCGGAGCGGAGGCACGCATGGCGGGGAATGGCCCGGGCGCGGTCGAGCATGTCGACGTCCTGGTCGTCGGCGCGGGCGTGTCGGGGATCGGCAGCGCCTATCACCTCCGCCACCAATGCCCGGGGACCAGCTTCCTCCTGCTCGAGGCGATGGAGACGTTCGGCGGGACCTGGGTCACCCATCGCTACCCGGGCATCCGCTCGGACACCGACCTCTACACCTATGGCTACCGCTTCAAGCCATGGTCGGGCCGCCCGCTCGCGACCGCGGAGGAGATCCGCCGCTACCTCGGGGAGATCGTCGACGAGAACGACCTCGCGCGGCACATGCGCTTCGGCCATCGCGTGCTCTCCGCGCGCTGGTCGAGCGACGCGAAGCGCTGGACGCTCGAGGTGCTGCGCGCCGGGGACGGCGCGACGCTGCGCTTCTCCTGCGGCTTCCTGTGGATGTGCCAGGGCTACTACCGCCACGACGAGGGCTACACGCCGGACTGGCCGGGCATGGACGGATACGCGGGGCGCATCGTCCACCCGCAGTCCTGGCCGGACGACCTCGACCTCGCGGGACGGCGCGTGGTCGTCGTCGGCTCGGGCGCCACCATGGCGACGCTGGTGCCCGCGATCGCCGGGACCTGCGCGCATGTCACGGTGCTGCAGCGCTCGCCGACCTACTACCGCATCGGTCGCAACGCGGTGCCGATCGCCGACGAGCTGCGCGCGCTGGGCATCGACGAGGCCTGGATCCACGAGGTCGTGCGCCGCCGGATCCTGGCCGACGTCCATGCCTTCCATCGCCGCATCCGCGAGCAGCCCGAGGCGGAGCGGCAGGCGGCGATCGCCGGGGTGCGCGCGCACCTGTCCTCCGAGGCGGTCGTCGCCGAGCATTTCACGCCGCGCTACAGGCCCTGGCGGCAGCGCATGGTCTTCGTGCCGGACGCCGACCTCTTCCGCCAGGTCGAGGCGGGGCGCGTGACGATGGTGACCGACGAGGTGGAGCGCTTCGAGCCGGCCGGGATCCGCACGCGGTCGGGCCGGCTGCTCGAGGCCGACATCGTCGTCACGGCGACCGGGTTCCATCTCTGCGCCTTCGGCGACATCGCCTTCGCGATCGACGGCGAGCCACTCTCCTGGCCCGAGACCGTCACCTATCGCGGCATGATGTTCTCCGGGGTCCCGAACCTGGCCTGGATCTTCGGCTACCTGCGCGCCTCCTGGACGCTGCGCTCGGACATGGTCGGCGATTTCGTCTGCCGGCTGCTGAAGCACATGCGTGACATCGGCGCGCGCCAGGTCACGCCGACCCTGCGGCCGGAGGATGCGGGCATGCCCCGGCTGCCCTTCGTCGATCCCGAGGACTTCAACGCCGGCTACCTGCTGCGCGGGCAGCATGTCCTGCCGCGCCGCGGCGACCGGCCGGAATGGCAGCACCTGCACGACTACTGGCGCGAGAAGGACGAGTTGCCCGCCATCGACCTGTCCGACCCGGCCTTCGCCTATCGCTGAGCGGGGACGTCGCTCAGCCGACGCGGGCCGCCGCGGCCAGCTGCGCGATGCCGTCGGCGACGAACTGGACCGCGAGCGCCGCCAGCACGACCCCGAGCAGCCGCGACAGCACCGCGTTGCCGGTGACGCCGATGATGCCGGCCAGCCGGTGCGCGAGCGCGAGGCAGGCCCAGGAGATCGCCATCACCGCCGCGATGGTCGCGACGAGCGCCGCCAGCCGCCCGGGATCGCCACCCGCCTGGCCCGCGAGCAGCATCGTCGCGGTGATCGCCCCCGGCCCGGCGAGCAGCGGGATCGCCAGCGGGAAGGCGGCGATGTCGCGGATCCGGTCGCGGGCGAGCGCGTCGCTCATCGTGCCGTATTTCCGCTCGGTGCGGCGCGCGAACACCATCTCGAACGCGATCGAGAACAGCAGCAGCCCGCCGGCCACGCGGAAGGCCGGCAGCGTGATGCCGAGCTTCCCCAGCAGCCATTCGCCGACAAGCGCGCTGCCCGCCAGGATCGCGAAGGCGACGGCGCAGGCGCGCAAGGCCGCCTGCCGCCGCTGCGCGGCATCGAAGCCCTGGGTCAGCCCGAGGAACAGCGGCACGACGGCCACCGGCTCCACGATCACGAGCAGCGTGACGAAGGCATTGGCAAGCTGGTCGAGCGTCATGGCGACCTCCGCGAAATCCGATCCAGACAACCATTCCAGCAGGACCTGATCCATGGAAATGCTCGCCCGGGCCCGATCCCCGGGTCTTGCGACCAGCGCGACGCGGCGTCTAGCCTTCGTCAGCGGCTCCGATGCGGCCGCGATGGAGGCCAGGCATCACCTCGCTCTGCGCCCTGCTCATGACCGACATCGTCGACTCGACGCGTCTCTGGGCGACGCACGAGGCGGAGATGGCGGTCGACCTCGAGGCGCATGACCGCTTGCTGCGCGAGGCGATTGCACGCGCCGGCGGGGAGGTCGCAAAGCACACGGGCGATGGCGCGATCGCGGTCTTCGCCGAGCCGCGGGCCGCGGCAGGCGCCGCGGCGGCGATCCAGCGGCAGGTGGCCTCTGCGCCGTGGCGCGTCCCCGCAGGGCTGCGGCTGCGCGCGGCCGTGCATTCCGGCGCGGTGTATCGCCGGGACGAGGATGTCTTCGGGACGGCCGTGAACCGCCTCGCCCGGCTGGTCGAGCTCTGCCCGCCAGGGGCTGTCCTCGTCTCCGCCGTCGCGGCTGGCCTGCTCACCGAGCGCGGCGCCGAGGACGGCGGCGCGTCCGTGAAGCCGGCGGGCGCGGCGCGGCTGCCGGGCTTCGGGACGGCGGAGGACGTGTTCGCGCTGGCTGGCACGGGCCTCGCCGTGGTGGAGCGGGTTGGCGCGGAACGCGCGCCGCCGAGCAACCTGCCGCCGATCCAGGAGGCGCTGGTCGGCCGCGGCGGGGAGCTGGCGCGGATCTGGGAGGCGCTCGCGCGGCAGGAGCCGGTGACGCTGCTGGGCATCGGCGGGATGGGAAAGACGCGGCTGGCGCTTGAGGTCGCGCATGGCATGTCCGGCTCGCTGCGCGACGGCGCGTGGTGGATCGACCTGACGCTGGCGACGAGCGGCTCGGCGGTGGTCGCGGTGGCGGCGGCGGCGCTGCGCGTGGAGGAGATGGCGGGCCGCACGCTGCTCGAGGGGATCGTCGAGCGCCTGTCCGATGCGGACGGCCTGATGGTGCTGGACAATTGCGAGCACGTGCTCGAGGAGGCACGCGCGCTGGTGATGGCGCTGCGCGGGTCCTGCCGCGGCCTGCGCGTGATGTGCACCTCGCGCGAGGCGCTGGCGGCGCGCGGCGAGCTCGTTCTGCCGATCGGCTCGCTCGACGCGGACGAGGCGGCGGCGCTGTACCAGGAACGGGTGCGCGTGGCGCGCGGCGGGATGGCGACGCCGGACGAGGCGGCGACCGCGGCGGCGATCTGCGCGCGCCTCGACCGCATCCCGCTCGCGATCGAACTGGCTGCGGCGCGTCGCCGGTCGATGTCGGCCGAGGACATATTGGAGCGCCTTGACCAGCGCTTCCGCCTCCTGCGGTCGGGCCGCGCCGGCGCGGAGCGGCACCGGACCCTGGCGGCGGCGATCGCATGGTCCTACGAGAGCCTCGGGGAAAGGGAGCGGCTGGTCTTCGGCCTGTTGTCGGTATTCGCGGGCGGGACTCTGCTGGACGGGCTCGCCTCAGTCGCCGGCCTCGACGAGTTCGATGCGCTCGACGCGGTCGACCGCCTCGTGGCGTGCTCGATGGTGGCGACGACGGACACGCCGCTGGGGATCCGCTATGGCCAGCTGGAGACGCTGCGCCTCTATGCGGAGGACCGGCTGGCGGAGGCAGGCCAGCTGATGGCCGCGCGCGACGCGCACCTGGCCTGGATGGGGGCTCTGGCGAAGCAGGCCGAGACAGGGACCGATTCGGCAACGCTGGAACGGAGCTTCAGGCGGACCGTCGCCGAATTCCCGAACCTGCGCGTCGCGGTGGCGCATGCGCGCGGGCAGGCTCGACAGGGCGAGGCCGTGGCGATCCTTGCCGGAATGAGCAGGCATCTCCTCTATGCCCACGCGATAGAGGTGATCGACTGGTTCGATCCGCCCGGGGATGCGCGGGGCTGGAACGTCGACGTGGTCGCCGTCGCGGGGTTGTGCACCTTCCTTGAGATCGTCACGAAGGGGCCGGAGCTCGGCCGGGAGCGGCTGGCAGCCGTTCCGGACGACATGAAGGCCGCGCATACGCGGATGGTCCATGCGCGCTTCATCTCCGCGCTTTATTCGGGTTCGCCCGCCGAGGCCGGCGACGTGCTCGACACCTACACGCCGCGTGGCCGCCACGACGCGTTGGTGATCGATAATTTCCGGATCATGCTTGATGCACGCATCGCGGCCGCGGAGCCGCTGCCAGCAGGGCGCCGGGAGGCGATGCTGGAAGCCGCGCGCGCGCGGGTCGCGTCGTGCCGCGACCACGGCGACCCGCTCCTCCTCGGCATGGCGCTGAGCGCGCATGGAAGGCTGGCCCTGCGGCTCGACGCGGAAGCCGATGCGATGCAGGCGCTGCGCGAGGCCAACGTGATCGGCGTCCGCATCGGTTCGTCCATGCTGATCCTGCAGTCGGCCGGATTGATGACGGGGCTCGTGGCCGAGAAGGCCCGTCGCGGGGAGGCGATGCCGCTCGACGCCGTGCGCGAGGTGCGGACCTACCTGGCCGACCTGCTTGCGCGCGGCGTGCCGATGTATTTCTTCCGGCTGGTCTTCGGCGCCGATCGCGTTGCCCTCCTCGTGCGCGATCTCGACGCGGAGGCTGGCGCACTCATGTTGGAGGTCATCGCGCGGTCGGGCTTCGAAGCCTCCGTTCCGAACGTGGCGGCCGGGGCGCCGGCGGATGGGCTCGATCCGCGCCAGCTCGAGCGCATCCGGGATCTCGCGGCGCGCATCGGCCCACGCGAGGCGGCGCGCCAGATCCTCGCCGCCATCGACCGCTGGATCGCCCGGTCCTCGCCGCCCGGCCCCTGACGCACCGAAACCCGATCCAGAGAACCATTCCGCGGACCCGATCCGCCGCCGCCGCGCCTCACGCCTCGGCGGGCGGGGCAATGTCGAGCGACGCGGCGAGCTCGGCCAGCTGCTTCCACGTGCCCGCGTCGACGGGCACGCCCTCGCGCAGCCGCTCCTCGCGGGTCATGCGCTCGGGGTCGCCGGCGACCATGACGGGCGTGGCCGGGTCGATCGCGGCGCAGCCCTTCACGTAGTCCATGAGCGCGTCGTAGTCGGCCTCGCCGCCAGCGCCGCCGGCGAAGCGCGCGGGGTCGATGGCGATCGACAGCATGCCGTTGACGATGCCGCGGTCGCGCGGGTTGCCGGGCTGGATCGAGCCCGCGCCGCCCACCACGCCGGCGAGGAGGTCGCAGGCCAGCGCGAGGCCGTAGCCCTTGTGCTCGCCGAAGGGCAGCAGCATGCCGCGCGGCGCGCGATACATGACGCCCGGGTCGGTCGTCGGCTCGCCTTCGGCGTCGATCAGCGAGCCGGGCGCGACGGGCTTGCCGGCATTATGCGCGACGCGGACCTTGCCCATGGCGATGCGGCTGGTCGCGAAGTCGAGCACGAAGCGCGGATGGCGCGCCGTGCCAGGCATGGCGATGCAGACGGGGTTGGTCGCGAAGCGCCCCTCGCGCCCGCCCCAGGGCGCCACGGGCGGGTCGCCCGAGTTTCCATTCACGAAATGCACCGAGGCGAGCCCGGCCTCGGCGAGCTGCTCGCCATAGGTGCCGACCCGGCCGACATGGTGCGTGCGCCGCAGCGCGACGACCGCGGCGCCATGCGCGCGCGCGATGCGGATCGCGACCTCCATCGCGTCGCGCGCGATGACCTGGCCATGGCCGCCATCGCCCTCCACCGTCGCGAGCGGGCCGCCCTCCATCACGACGCGCCCGCGCCGGTTGGAATGCAGCACGCCGCGCGCGATGTTGCGCGCATAGGCCGGAAGCATCCCCGCGCCATGGCTGTCATGCCCGGCGAGGTTGGCGTCGACGAGGTGGTCGGCGACGACCTGCGCCTCGCGCGCGTCGCTGCCCATCCGCGCGAGCGCCTCGCGCGCGAAGCGCCGCAGCTCCCCTGACGTGCATCGGATCATGTGCCCGCTCCCCCTTGCGATGGCCGAGCCTAGGACGGTGGCGCGCGCGCGTTCCAGCGCGGTTTCGCGCGGCGCCCCGGCCGCGCTAGGCTCGGGCGCATGGACAGGACCTATCGCGTCGTCGACATGCACACGGCCGGCGAGCCGGTGCGCATCGTGGTCGGCGGCTACCCCGAGCTGCGTGGCGCGACCATCCTCGAGAAGCGGCGCGACGCGCTCGAGAACCACGACCATGTCCGCCGCCTGCTGATGCTCGAGCCGCGCGGCCACGCGGAGATGTACGGCGTGATCCCGGTCGCTCCCTCGGCGCCGGGCGCGGACCTGGCCGTGCTGTTCTGCCACCACGAGGGCTACAGCACGATGTGTGGCCACGCGACGATCGCCATGGGCCGCTTCGCCGTCGATCGCGGCCTCGTGCCGGTCGAGGCGCCGGTCACGCGCTTCGGCCTCGAATGCCCCTGCGGCGTCGTCGACGTCGCGGTGTCGATCGGCCCCGACGGGCGGCCCGGCGACGTCTCCTTCGACTCGGTGCCGGCCTTCGTGATGGCGCGGGACCTCGAGCTCGAGGTCGGCGGGCTCGGCCGCGTGCGCTTCGACGTCTCCTATGGCGGCGCCTTCTACGCGATCCTGCCGGCGAGCCGCATCGGCCTGTCGCTCGCGGGCGCGCCGATCGCCCCGCTGCTCGACGCCGCGCGTCGCATCACCGACGCCATCCGCGCCGCGGTCGAGATCCGCCACCCGACCGAGCCCGACCTCGGCTTCCTCTACGGCACGATCCTGGTCGACGACGTGGCGCCGGGCGGCGGCGGCACCAGCGCCAATCTCTGCGTCTTCGGCGACGGGCAGATCGACCGCAGCCCGACCGGCAGCGGCGTCACCGCGCGCCTCGCGCTCGAGCATGCGCGCGGGCGCTTCGCGCCGGGCATGCGCGGCCGCTTCGCCGGCGCCACGGGCCACGCCTTCACGGGCGAGATCGTCGGCACGGGGCGCATCGGCACGCTCGACACGGTGACCGTGCGCGTGGGCGGGCGCTCGCACTACAGCGGCGAGGCGAGCTTCTCGGTGGAGCCGGACGACCCGCTGGGCGGCGGCTTCCTGCTCGACCGCTTCGCGCCGCCGGTCGGCTGAGGCGCGAAGGCGCGCGCGCGGCTCAGGCGCCGCGCTCGATCTCGTCCATGTCGGCGTCGGAGAAGCCGAAATGATGGCCGATCTCGTGGACGAGCACGTGTCGCACCAGCCGCCGCAGGTCGATCCCCGCCTCGCACCATTCGTCGAGCAGCGGCCTGCGGAAGAGGAAGATCCGGTCGGTGTCCTGCGCGACATGGCCGGTCGACTTGTGCGGCTCGGCGGTGCCCTCGTAGAGGCCCGACAGGTCCCAGGGGCTCTCGATGCCGAGCTCGGCGAGCAGCTCCTCGTCCTCGCAGAAATCCTCGATCAGGACGGGCACATGCGCGACCATGGAACGGAAGGGCTCCGGCAGCCGGTCCCGTTCCTCGAGCGCGATGGCCTCGAGGTCGGCGAGCGATGGCGGTTCGGCGAAGTCCCTGGACATGCGGGCGCGAGACTATCGCGCCGGCCGCGAGGGGAGAACCGCGATGGCGAAGAGGCTCGAGGGCGAGGCGCGCGCGCGGGCGCTGGCGACGCTGCCGTCATGGCGGGAAGTACCGGGCCGGGACGCGATCGCGCGCACGCTGCGCTTCGACGGCTTCGGCGCCGCCTTCGCCTTCATGGCGCGCGTGGCGCTGCGCGCCGAGGCGATGGACCACCATCCCGAATGGAGCAACGTCTACGACCGCGTCGAGATCGTGCTCTCCACCCATGACGCGGGCGGGCTGAGCGAGCGCGACGTCGCGCTCGCTCGCTTCATCGACGAGGTCGCGCCAGCCTAGGTCGCGGCCGCCACCGCGCCGCCGCCGCGCGGGGCGCGGCTGATCGCCAGCGCGATCAGGGCCGCGGCGAGGCAGGCGATGCCCGAGAGGATGAAGGCCTGCAGGTAGGTCTCCAGCGCCACGCGCATGTAGCCCGCGCCGAAGGCCGCGATCGCGCCGCCGAGCTGGTGGATGGCGAGCAGCCAGCCGAAGACGACCGCCGCGCGCTCCTTGCCGAACAGGTCGGCCGAGAGCCGCACCGTCGGGGGCACGGTCGCGATCCAGTCGAGGCCGTAGAAGATCGAGAACACGGTCAGGCTCATCGCGTCGAAGCCCGTGAAGGGCAGGCAGATCAGCGAGAGACCGCGCAGCCCGTAGTACCAGAACAGCAGCCAGCGCGAATCGTAGCGGTCGGTCAGCCATCCCGAGAGCGTCGTGCCGATGACGTTGAAGATCCCGATGAAGGCGAGCAGCGCCGCGCCGCGCGTCTCGGGTATGCCGTTGTCGAAGCAGTAGGGGATGAAGTGCGTGGCGACCAGGCCGCTGGTCGACAGGCCGCAGACGAAGAACGTCGCCGCCAGCAGCCAGAAGGGCCGCGAGGCGCGCACCTCGTAGAGCATGGTGATCGCGGCGACCACGGGGTTGGTGGTGCTGGGCGGCGCGGGCGGCTCGATCCGGTCGCCGCCAAGCGGCGGCTGGCCGATGTCGGCGGGGTGGTCGCGCAGCAGCATCGCGCTCACGGCGATGGCGAGGGCCGAGGCGGCGACGGCGATGGCGACCGGGCGCCAGCCGCCAGCTTCGCCCAGGTAGGCGAGCGAGGGCAGGAAGACGAGCTGGCCCGCGGCCATCGAGGCGGTGAGCAGCCCGGTCACCAGGCCGCGATGGACGAGGAACCAGCGGTTCACGAGCACCGTGGCGAGCGGCAGCGAGACCGTGCCCGCGCCGATGCCGACCATCACGCCCCAGGTCAGGATGAGCTGCCAGGGCTCGGTCATCAGCAGGCTGGCGCCGGTGGCGAAGGCGAGCAGGAAGAGCGCCGCGAGCAGCGTGCGCCGCGCGCCGAAGTCGCGCAGCGCCGCCGCCGCGAAGGGGCCCATGAAGCCGTAGAGGAAGATCGACGCCGCCGCCGCCGCCGAGATCGTCGCGCGGCTCCAGCCGAAATCCTTCTCCAGCGGCAGGACGAGCACGCCGATCGCCGCGCGGATGCCGGCGGAGACCAGCAGCATGAAGAAGGCGACGCCCGCGATGATCCAGGCGTAGTGCAGCCGCGAGGAGGTCTGGGTCGGCATCGCGCGTGGTCCTGGATCGGGGCAGGGACGGAAAGTCTACAGCCTGCGCGCGCGCCGCGCCCCTGCGCCGGACGCAGGTCGGCCCGGCGCCGCGTTCAGCGCGGGCCCATGCGGATCGCGCCGTCCAGCCGCACGGTCTCGCCGTTGAGCAACGGGTTCTCGCAGATGAAGCGCACGAGCGACCCGTACTCCTCGGGCCGGCCGAGGCGCGGCGGGAAGGGGACCTGGCGCGCGAGGCTGTCGCGCACGTCCTGCGACACGGTGGCGAGCATCGGCGTGTCGAAGGTTCCCGGCGCGATCGTCGCCACGCGGATGCCGGCGCGGGCGAGCTCGCGCGCGGCGGGCAGGGTGAGGGCGGCGACCCCGCCCTTCGAGGCGGCGTAGGCGGCCTGCCCGACCTGGCCCTCGAAGGCGGCGACGGAGGCGGTCATCACCACGACGCCGCGCTCGCCATCCTCGAGCGCGGGCAGGTCCTGCATGCGCGCGGCGGCGAGGCGCATCATGTTGAACGTGCCCACGAGGTTGACCTCGACCACCTTGCGGAACAGCGCGAGGTCGTGCGGGCCGTCGCGCCCGGAGATGCGCGCCGAGGGGCCGATGCCCGCGCAGTTGACGAGGATGCGCGCGGGGCCGAGCCGCGCGGCCGCCTCGTCCAGCGCCGCGCGCGCGCTGGCCTCGTCGGCGACGTCGCAGCGCAGCGCGAGCCCGCCGAGCCCGGCGGCGACGGCCTCCGCGCTGGCGAGGTTCACGTCGAGCAGCGCCACGCGCGCCCCCGCGGCGGCCAGCACCCGCGCGGCGCCCGCGCCAAGCCCAGACCCGCCGCCCGTCACCAGCGCTACCTCGTCCGCGATCCTCATGGCACCCTCCTGCCGTCGTCGTTTCCCGTGCTGGCGCGCGCGCGGGCGAGCTGCGCCTCGCGCCGCGCGATGTAGATCGACGCGCCTCCGATGATCGCGCCGCCGATCCAGGTCCAGATGTCCGGCACCTCCGCGAAGGCGACCCAGGCGATCATCGCCGCCATCGGCAGGCGGATGAAGTCGAGCGACGCCGCCAGCGAGGCGTCGAGCAGCTTGAAGGCGCGCGTCGAGCCCTGGTGCCCGATCGTGCCGAGCAGCCCGAGCACGACCAGCCAGAACCAGGTCGGCCCGTCCGGCCAGGTCCAGACCGGCAGGGCGACCAGCAGCGCCAGCGGCGTGGCGAGCAGCGTCATGTAGGTGACGATCGTGTTGGGGTCCTCGGTGCGCGTCAGGCGCTTGACCACCACGGTCGTCACCGCGCCCGTCGCCGAGGCGAGCAGCACGAGCACGTGCGCGAAGCTCACCTCCTCGAGGCCGGGGCGCAGGATCACCATCGCGCCGAGGAAGCCCACCACCGTCGCGGTCCAGCGCCGCAGCCGCACCACCTCGCCCAGCAGCAGCACCGCGAGCACGGTGGCGAAGAGCGGCTGGGTGAAGCCAAGCGCCGTCGCCTCGGCCAGCGGCAGGGCCGCCAGCGCCGTGAACCAGCAGAGCATCGACAGGAAGGCGAGGATCGAGCGTCCGACATAGACGCGGAAATGCGCGGTCTGCAGCCCGGCGAGGCCGACCCGCGCGATCCAGGGCAGCATCCAGGCCAGCGCGATGGCGTTGCGGAAGAAGATCAGCTCCTGCGGCGGCAGGACGCGGGTGAGGTAGCGCGCGGTCGCCCCCATGCCCGCGAAGGCCACGCAGGCCATCAGCATCCACGCGGCCCCGCGCAGCGTGGCCGGCATGCCGCCCCAGGCGCGGGCGGCGGTCTCGAGCGAAGGCATCGCGCGCAGAGTGTCGCGCCGGCGGGGCGAAGACCAGCCCGTTTCCCGCATGCGCGCCGCGCGCGGGCGGCGTCGCTCGCCCCGCGCTCCCCTTCGCAAGCCGCCCGGCGCGGGGCAAGATCCCGCCGCTTCCCCCGACGAGGTCCCACCGCATGAGCACCGAGCCCGGCCTTCTCTGGTCGCCTTCCGCCGAGCGTCGCGCCGGCGCCGCCATCGCCGAATTCGCGCGCGAGGCCGGCGCCGCCCATGGCCGCGCCTTCGCCGACTACGACGCGCTGTGGCGCTGGTCGGTCGACGAGCGCGAGGCGTTCTGGCGCGAGGTCTGGCGCTTCTGCGGCGTGGTGGGCGAGGGGCCGGGCGCGCGCGGCATCGTCGACGACGGCCGCATGCCCGGCGCGCGCTTCTTCCCCGACGCGCGGCTCAACTTCGCGCGCAACCTCCTGCGTCGCGACGACGACGCGCCGGCCATCGTCTTCCGCGGCGAGGACAAGGCCAGCCGCACGATGAGCTGGCGCGAGCTCGTCGCGGAGGTCGCGCGCATGCGCCACGCGCTGGCCGCCGCGGGCGTCGGGCGTGGCGACCGCGTCGCGGCGCAGCTGCCCAACATGCCCGAGGCCGTGGTCGCGATGCTCGCCACGGCGAGCCTCGGCGCGGTCTGGTCGTCCTGCTCGCCCGATTTCGGCGTGCAGGGCGTGATCGACCGCTTCGGCCAGATCGAGCCCAAGGTGCTGGTCGCGGTCGATGGCTACCACTACGCCGGCAGGACGCATGACTGCCTCGGCAAGCTGCGCGAGCTCAGGCCCCGCCTGCCGAGCCTGGCGCGCGTCGTCGTGGTCGGCTACGCCTCGCCCGCGCCCGACCTCGCGGGCATCGCCGACGCGGTGCGCTGGCAGGACTTCGTCGCCGGCCAGCCGACGACGCCGGCCTACGAGGCGCTGCCCTTCGACCACCCGCTCTACATCCTCTATTCCTCGGGCACGACCGGCGTGCCGAAATGCATCGTCCACGGCGCCGGCGGCACGCTGCTGCAGCACCTCAAGGAGCTGCGCCTGCATTCCGACATCCGCGCCGGCGAGCGCGTCTTCTACTTCACGACCTGCTCCTGGATGATGTGGAACTGGCTCGTCTCGGCGCTCGCCTGCGAGGCGACGCTGTGCCTCTACGACGGCTCGCCCTTCCATCCCGACGGCAACGTGCTCTTCGACTTCGCCGACGAGGCGGGGTTCTCCTTCTTCGGCACCTCGGCCAAGTACATCGACGCCTGCGCCAAGGCGGGGATCGAGCCCGCGCGCACGCATTCGCTGGCGAGCCTGCGCACCATCGCCTCGACGGGCTCGCCGCTGGTCGCGGAGTCCTTCGACTACGTCTACGCGAAGGTGAAGAAGGACGTGCACCTCGCCTCGATCTCCGGCGGCACGGACATCGTCTCCTGCTTCGTGCTCGGCGTGCCGACCGAGCCGGTCTGGCGCGGCGAGATCCAGAAGCGCGGCCTCGGCATGGCGGTCGAGGTCTTCGACGAGGACGGCCGCCCCGCGCTCGGCGCCAAGGGCGAGCTCGTCTGCACGAGGCCATTCCCGTCGATGCCGGTCGGCTTCTGGAACGATCCCGACGGCGCGCGCTACCGCGCCGCCTATTTCGAGCGCTTCCCCGGCGTGTGGACGCATGGCGACTGGACGGAGATCACGCCGCGCGGGGGCGTCGTCATCTATGGCCGCTCCGACGCCGTGCTCAACCCCGGCGGCGTGCGCATCGGCACCGCGGAGATCTACCGCCAGGTCGAGCAGGTCGAGGAGGTGCTCGAATCGATCGCCATCGGCCAGGACTGGGACCGCGACGTGCGCGTCGTGCTCTTCGTGCGCCTGCGGCCCGGCATCGTCCTCGACGCGGCGCTGGAGAAGCGGATCCGCGACCAGATCCGGCGCAACACCACGCCGCGCCACGTGCCCGCGCGCATCGTCCAGGTCGCCGACATCCCGCGCACCAAGTCGGGCAAGATCACCGAGCTCGCCGTGCGCGACGTGGTGCATGGCCGCGCGGTGAAGAACAAGGAGGCGCTCGCCAATCCCGAGGCGCTCGACCTCTACCGCGACCTGCCGCAGCTGCGGGAGTGAGCCGGGGATGAAGGACAGGATCGCCCGCGCGGAGATGGTGCTGCCGGCCGGGCCGGACCTCGCGGCCACGATCGCCTTCCTCGCCGCGCGCCTCGGCCTGCGCGTCGAGGCGATCTCGCCCGCGGATTCGCCGGTCGCCGCGACGCTCTCGGGCCATGGCGTGCGGCTGCGCCTCGAGCCGGGCGCGCGCGAGCCCGGCCTGCTGCGCCTCGCCTGCGAGGGCGAGCCGCCGCCCGCCGAGGTCGCGCCCAACGGCACGCGCATCGAGTACGTCGTCGCGTCGCGCGAGGTCGCGCTGCCGCCGCTCGTGCCCGGCTTCGTGCTGGGCCGCGGCGGCGCGGGCGCGGCCTGGGGCACGGGGCGCGCGGGCATGCGCTATCGCGACCTCGTGCCGGGCAGGCTCGGCGGGCGCTACATCGCCTCGCATATCGCGATCCCCGAGGGCGGCCCGGTCCCGGACTACGTGCATTTCCACCGCGTGCGCTTCCAGGCGATCTTCTGCCGCAAGGGCTGGGTGCGCGTGGTCTACGAGGACCAGGGCGAGGAATTCGTCATGCATCCCGGCGACTGCGTGCTGCAGCCGCCCGGGATCCGCCATCGCGTGCTCGAGGCCTCGGACGGCCTCGAGGTCGTGGAGATCGGCTGCCCCGCCGAGCACGAGACGCTCGGCGACCTCGACATGGCGCTTCCCAACGCGCGGATCGACCGCGCGCGGCTCTTCGACGGCCAGCGCTTCGTGCGCCACGAGGCGGGCAAGGCGGCCTGGGCGTCGTGGCGCCTGCCGGGCTTCGAGGCGCGCGACATCGGCATCGCCGCCGCGACGTCGGGCCTCGCCGACATGCGCGTCGTGCGCCCTCTCGCCCCCGGCGCCGCCGCGCGCTGGACCCATGCGCAGGACTTCCAGCTGGTGTTCGTCCTGTCCGGCACGCTGCGCCTCGACGTCGACGGCCATGGCACGCATGGGCTGGGCCCCGACGATTCCTTCGTCGTGCCCGCCGGGATCGCCCACGGGATCTCCGCCGCGAGCGCGGACCTCGAGCTGCTGGAAGTCTCGGTGCGGCCTCAGTAGCCGCGGTCGAGGTCCACGAGGTTGCGCAGCCGCTTGCCCGCGAGGTAGCGGCGCAGGTTGTCGGCGAAGATGTCGAGCCCGCGCTCCACGTAGTTCGCGCCATCGTCGACGCCGGCATGCGGGCTGACGACCAGGTTCGGGACCTTCCACAGCGGCGAGCTCGCCGGAAGGGGCTCGGGGTCGAAGACGTCGAGCACCGCGCCGGCCAGCGTGCCGGCGCGCAGTCGCTCGACCATCGCGTCGTAGTCCATGACCTTGGCGCGGCCCAGGTTGACGATGCCGCAGCGCTCGGGGAGCAGCGCGATCATCGCGCGGTCGACCAGCCCCGCGGTGCCCGGCGAGATCGGCAGGGTGACGACGAGGAAGTCGGCGAGCGGCAGCACCTTCGCCATGTCCTTCGTGCGCACGACGCGATCGAAGCCGGCGACCTTGCGCCCGCTGGTGTTGATGCCGATCGTGCGCATGCCGTGGCGCTTGGCCTGGCGCGCCACCGCCTGGCCGAGCGCGCCGGCGCCCGCGATCACCGCGGTCTTGCCCTCGATCGGCGTGGTGAAGACCGGCTCCCAGGCGCGTCGCGCCTGCGAGCCCACGAAGCGCTGCAGCGCGTGGTTGAGCATCATCATGCAGGCGAGGCCGAACTCGCCGCCCTTGGGCGCGTGCAGGCCCGAGGCGTTGGTGAGCATGAAGCTGCGGTCGAGCCTGGGGGCGAGCTTCTCCACGCCCGCGTTGATCGACTGGATCCAGCGCAGCCTCGGCGCATCGGCGCGCAGCGTGGCCGGGTCGAAGCCGACGCCAAGCACGATCTCCGCCGCGGCGAGCGCCTTGCGGTCCGGGCCGAAGACGACGCGCACGCCCGAGAAGGCGTCGGGATGGCGGCGCGCGGCGGCACGCACCCGCGCCGGCGTGATGGCATGCGCCGGGCCCGGATCCGCGACATCGGCGACATAGACGATCGGGCGCTGCTTGGCCTTGGCCATGGTCGGTCTTCTCCCTGGTTCCTGTCCGGCGTGCAGTCTAGGTGAGCACTCCGGTCCTCCACCACCGCGACGCATGCGCAGGAACCGGCGGGGCGGAGCCGGAACATCAAGCTCCTCCCCCGGCCGCGCGGCAGCGCGGATGGGGGAGGTGGCGCGCGCCGGAAGGGGCTCGGGTTTCCTGCTCGGAGAGCGGTCGGTGCGTGACGCGATCATCGTTTCACCGCCAGAGCCCGCGCTCCGCGCCCGGCCGCCAGCACACATGCCCTCCCCGTCGCCGCGCTGCCGCGCGGCGCCACCCCACCCAACCCCGCTGCGCGCGGACGGGGGGGGAGCTGGTGCGGGGCCTCCGCGCGTGCGCGGCGCGGCAATCGGCTAAGCTGCGCGGGCA
>JBEGVV010000110.1:0-18663 GCA_041178225.1 Pseudomonadota bacterium
AGCGCGTCGGCGCGGCGCGTCGCGAACTCGCCCAGCCCGACCGCGTCGAGCAGGTCGAAGGCGCGGGCCACGTCCTGCGGCGGGAAGCGCCGCAGCCAGGCGCGCCAGGCCGGCACGTAGCCCAGCCTGCCGCAGAGCAGGTTCTCGATCACCGAGAGCCGCTCCACGAGGTTGTATTCCTGGAACACCATGCCGATGCGCCGCCGCGCCTCGCGCAGCGCGCGGCCCTTGAGCCGCGCGAGGTCCTGGCCGCCGAAGAGGATCTCGCCCGCCGTCGGGTCGACCAGCCGGTTGATGCAGCGGATCAGCGTCGACTTGCCGGTGCCCGACGGGCCGATGATCGCCGTCATCCCCGTCCCGCCGACCTCCAGCGAGACGTCGCGCAGGACGGGCACGCCGGGTCGGTATTCCTTGCGCAGCCCGCGGATGACGAGCGACGCGCTCATGGCTTCGGTTGCGCCGGCTGCTGCTGTTGCTGCTGTTGCTGCTGGGCCTTGCGCGCCGCCTCGTCGGCCTCGCGCCTGGCCACCGCGTCATAGGCGGCGCGGTTGTAGGGCGTGCCCGACTTCTCCGCGACGTCGCGGATGGGCTTCCACGTCTCCTTGTAGGTCATCGGCAGGAAGCGGTCCTCGCCCTGGTATTCCTTCCTGATCTCGTCGGTGAAGGCGAAGCCCAGGAAGCATTCGCGGATCCGCGCCTGCAGCTCGGGCCTGAGGTCGTGCGCCATCGAGTAGGACGAGGTCGGGAAGACGTCGCTCCGCCAGATGATGCGGAACTGCTCGGCCTTCACCTGGCCACGCGCGGTCATGCGATCGAAGATGTCGGAGGCGACGGGCGCCATGTCGTAGTCGCCCAGCGACACGCCGATGATCGACTTGTCGTGGCCGCCGGACATCAGCGGCTTGTAGTCCTCGTCGGGCCGGAGGCCGTTCTCCGGGAACATCACGCGCGGCGCGAGGTTGCCGGAGTTCGAGGACGGCGAGACATGCGCGACCTTGCGGCCCTTGAGGTCGGCGAGCGACTGGAAGGGCGAGTCCGACTTCACGATGGCGTAGAGGCGATAGCCTGCCGGCCCGCGCTCCGAGCCGACCACGACGAAGGGCACGGCGCCGGCGAGGTTGACCGCGAAGCCCACCGCCCCGGTGGCCAGCAGCGCGATGTGCAGGCGCCCGGCGCGGAAGGCCTCGATCTGCGCGGTGTTCGACTGCACCGGGAAATAGGCCATGCGCTTGCCGGTGCAGCGGCCGAGATGCTCCATCAGCGGCCCGTAGACATGCTGGTAGACCGCCGGGTTCTCGGTCGGCGAGTAGGCGAAGATCAGCGTCGACGGGTCCTTCTGCCGCGCCGGGTCGCGCGGCAGGTCGGCGACGAGGTCGCCATCGGCGTCGCAGTAGAGCGTGTCGAGCTGGCCGCGGCTGGGGCAGCTGTCCTGCGCCTGCGCCGGGGCGGCGAGGGCGAGCAGGGCGAGCGCGGCGAGCGCCGCGCTCCTGGCGAATGCGTTCACGGGCCTTCCTCCTGCGCGCGGCCGGCTCACTTGGCGGGCGCGGGCTGCTGCTGTTGCTGTTGCTGTTGCTGCTGGGCGCGGCGCGCGGCGGCCTCGGCCTCGCGCTTGGACTCCGCCTCGTAGGCCGCCTTGTTGTAGGGCGTGCCCGACTTCTCCGCGACCTCGCGCACCACCGCCCAGTCCTTCTGGTAGGTGATCGGGAAGAAGCGGTCGTCGCCGTTGAACTCCTTCTGCATCTCCGCGGGGAAGCGGAAGTCGTAGAAGCACTTCTTCAGCCGCGCCGCGAGCTCGGGCTTGAGGTCGTGCGCGTGGGCGAAGGACGAGGTCGGGAAGACCGGGCTGCGATAGACCTCGCGGAACTCCGCGGCCTTGATCGTGCCGCGCGTGGCCATGCGCTCGAACACGTCGGAGGCGACGGCCGCCATGTCGTAGTCGCCCGAGGCGACGCCGAGGATCGACTTGTCGTGGCCGCCGGACATCAGCGGCTTGTAGTCCGTGTCCGGCCGCAGTCCCTGCTCGGGGAAGAGCACGCGCGGCGCGAGGTTGCCCGAGTTCGAGGACGGCGAGGTATGCGCGACCTTGCGGTCCTTGAGGTCGGCGAGCTTCTGGAACGGGCTCGACGCCTTGACCAGCGCGACGAGGTTGTAGCCGCGCACCGCGTCGGCGGTGCCCTTGGCGGCGAAGGGGACGGCGCCGGCCATGTTCACGGCGAAGCCGGTCGGGCCGGTCGAGAAGCCCGCGAAATGCAGGCGGCCCGAGCGCATCGCCTCGATCTCCGCGGCGTTGGACTGCACCGGGTAGTAGACGATGCGCTTGCCCGTGCACTGCGCGAGGTGGTCGGTGAAGGGCTTGAAGATGTTGGCGTAGATCGCCGGGTCCTCGACCGGGCTGTAGGCCCAGACGAGGGTCGAGGGATCGCGCTGCTTCGCGGTGTCCCGCGGCACGTCGGCGACGAGGTCGCCATCGGCGTCGCAGTACAGCGTGTCGAGCTGCCCGCGGCTGGGGCAGTTGTCCTGGGCGGCGGCGAGGCCGGGCAGGGCGAGGAAGAGGGCGGCGGCGACGGATCCGGCGCGGACGAGGCTCATGGCGGCAATCCTCCTGTGCGGGTGGCGCTTCCCGGGGGGCCGGGGCGCGTTGATGTTCGCGCGACACTTGCAGCATCGCCACGCGATTGTCACCAGAGTTTCACGCGGCCCCGCCCCCGCCCCGCCCGCGGCGCATCATCGCCGCGAGGATCGCCACGGGCGCGAGCCCGGCGAGCACGATGGCCAGCGCCGGCGCGGCCGCCTGGGCGAGGCGCTCGTCCGAGGCCAGCGCATGCACGTGGACGGCGAGCGTGTCGAAGTTGAAGGGCCGCACGAGCAGCGTCGCGGGCAGTTCCTTGAGCACGTCGACGAAGACCAGCACGACGGCGACCAGGACCGATCCGCGCATCATCGGCGCGTGGACGCGCGCCAGCACCCGCGACGGCGCGGCGCCCAGCGTGCGCGCGGCGTCGTCCATGCTGGGCGTGATGCGGCCGAGCCCGGAATCCACCGCGCTCGCCGCCACCGACAGGAAGCGCACGACATGCGCGAAGAGCAGCGCCAGGATCGAGCCGCTGAGCAGCAGGCCGAGCGGCACGCCCAGCGCCGCGCGCGACCAGCCGTCGAGCGCGTTGTCGAAGCGTCCGAGCCAGGCGACGACGCCCACCGCGATCACCGTGCCGGGGATCGCGTAGCCCATGGTCGCGAAGCGGATCGCCGCGCGCGTCCAGCGGTCGCGCGCGCGGCGCAGGCCGTAGCCGAGGACCAGCGCCGCCGCCGTCGTCGCCAGCGCCGCGAGGCCCGCGATCGCGAGCGAGTTGGCGGCGAGCCCCGCGAAGAGCCGCGCGTCGATCGCCTCCCCGGCGGCAAGGTGCAGGCGCAGCAGGATCGCCACCGGCAGCACGAAGCCGAGCAGCACCGGCAGCGCGCAGGCGAGGAAGGCGGCCGCCGCGCGCCAGCCCGCGAGCGCGTGCGGGCGGATGGCGCTATGGCGCCGCGCGGCGCCGTGCACGCGCGCCGCGCCACGCGAGGCGCGCTCGAGCAGCAGGAGCGCAAGCACCGCCAGCAGCAGCATCGCGGAGAGCTGCGCCGCGGCCACGCGGTCGCCCATGCCGTACCAGGTCCGGTAGATCGCGGTGGTGAAGGTCTGGATGCCGAAATGCTGGACCGTGCCGAAATCCGCCAGCGTCTCCATCAGCGCCAGCGCCACGCCCGCGGCGATGGCCGGGCGCGCAAGCGGCAGCGCCACCACGAGGAAGCCGCGCCATGCGCGCGCGCCCAGCATGCGGCTGGCCTCCAGCACGCAGACCGACTGCTCGAGGAAGGCGGCGCGCGCGAGCATGAAGACGTAGGGGTAGAGCACGAGGGCGAACATCGCGCCGGCGCCGCCGACGGAATGGATGTCCGGGAACCAGTAGGCGCCACGGCGCCAGCCCGTCGCCTCGCGCAGCGCCGTCTGCACCGGCCCGGCGAAGGCAAGGAAGTCGGCATAGGCGTAGGCGACGATGTAGGCGGGCATCGCCATGGGCAGCAGCAGCGCCCATTCGAGGGCCCGCGAGCCCGGGAAGCGGCACATCGTCACCAGCCACGCGCAGGTGACGCCGATCACGGCGGTCGCCACGCCGACGATCGCCGCCAGCGTCAGCGTGTCGGCGACGATGCCCGGCAGGGTGGTCGCGGCAAGGTGCGCGAGCGCGCCACCGCCGGGCGCGGCGAGGTTGGCGAGCACGCCCAGCACCGGCGCGGCGACGATCGCCGCGATCGCCCAGCTGCCCAGCCGCCAGGGCGCGCGCCACGCCGCGCGCGGCGCGGGCGAGGGCGCGGCATCGGCGGCGCGGGGCTGGAGGCTGGAGGCGGCCATGGGTTCCGGGTCGGGTGGCGGGGCCGGCAAGCCTGTCGCCCCGCGGCGCGGCACGCAAGCCCGCGTCGACGCGCCGCCTCAGCGCCAGCGCGTCGTGCGCCGCTCGACCGCGCCGATCAGCGCGCCGATCGCGAGGCCGAGCAGCGACAGGACGAGGATGCCGGCGAGCAGGTCCTCGGGGATCATCAGGTTGCCGGCCTGCAGCACGAACTGCCCGATGCCCTGCTGCGCGCCGATCATCTCCGCCGAGACGACGAGGATCAGCGCGATCGAGGCGGTGATGCGGAAGCCGGCGAGGATCGCGGGCCAGGCCCCGGGCAGCACGACCTTGAGCAGGATGTCGCGCGCCGGCACGCCGAAGCTCTGCGCCATGCGCACGAGGTTGCGCGGCACGCCGTCGACGGCGGCATGCACCGCGATCGCGGTGGGGAAGAACACGCCGAGCGCGATGGTCGCAAGCTTCGAGGCCTCGCCGATCCCGAACCACAGGATCATCAGCGGCAGCAGCGCGATCTTCGGGATCGGGAACAGCGCGGAGACCAGCGGCACGCCGACCGAGCGCGCCAGCGAGGCGAGGCCGATGGCGAGGCCCGCGGCGAAGCCCGCGGCCGTGCCCAGCGCCCAGCCGCCCGCGATGCGCGAGAGCGAGGCGCCGAGATGCGCCGCGAGCGCGCCCGACCGCGCGAGGTCGACGAGCGCCTCGAGCACCGCGCCGGGGCGCGGCAGGAAGATCGGGCTGATCCAGCCCGCGCGCCCCGCGCCCTCCCAGGCGAGCAGCAGCACCGCGAAGGCGACGGGCGCGGCGAAGCGCCTGCGCGTCGGGGCGAAGCCGCCGCCGCGGAAGGCGACGTCACGCGGCTCCGGCATCGGCGATCTCCCTCTCCGCGTCGCGCGCCTCGTCGCGCAGCAGCGCCCAGAGCCGCTCGTGCAGCGCCGCCAGCGTCGCGGCGGCCGCGGGGCCACCGCGCGCCTCGACGGGGATCGGCACCTCGACGACCTCGCGCACGCGGCCGGGCCGGCGCGACAGCACGACGACGCGATGCGCGAGGCGCAGCGCCTCGGCGAGGTTGTGGGTGACGTAGAGCGCGGTGAAGCGCGTCTGCCGCCACAGCGCGAGCAGGTCCTCCATCAGCAGCTCGCGCGTCTGCGCGTCGAGCGCGGAGAGCGGCTCGTCCATCAGCAGCACGGCGGGCTCGACCACCAGCGCGCGCGCGATGCCCATGCGCTGGCGCATGCCGCCGGAGAGCTGGCGCGGCCAGGCGCCGCGGAAATCCGACAGGCCGATGCGCGCCAGCGCGTCGTCGACGCGCCGCGCGCGCTCCGCCGCGCCGAGGCCGTGGTGCTCGAGCGGCAGCGCGACGTTGCCCGCCACGTCGCGCCAGGGCAGCAGCGCGAAGTCCTGGAACACGTAGGTGAGCGGGTTGAGGCAGGCCGCCGGCGCCTCGCCGCGCAGCCGCACGCGCCCCGCGTCGGGCGCGACCATGCCGCCGGCGATGCCGAGCAGCGTGGACTTGCCGCAGCCCGACGGGCCGAGCAGCGCCACGATCTCGCCGCTCGCGATCTCCAGCGACACGCGGTCGAGCACCGGCAGCGCGCCGAAGCCGTGCGAGACGCCCTCGACCAGGAGGTCCATGCCGGCGCGCGCGGGCTCAGCCGCGCGGCACGTTGAAGTGGCCGGCGACGAAGCTCGTGTCGACGATCGCCTTCGCGTCGACCTCGCCGCGCACCTGCTTCTCGGCCTGCCAGAACTCGACCTGCGAGTGGATGTCGCCGACATCGAGCCGCGCCTGCGGATCGACGAAGGGAAGGCCGTCGGCGACGCGCGCGGCGGGCTGCTCGACCGCCTTCGCCACGACCTCGATCAGCTCGTCGTAGCCCGGGCCGCGCACGGCCTTGCCCGCGGCGTCGCGCGCGTTGAAGGCGGCGTTGTACTCCGCGCAGCCCTGCGCCCAGGCGCGCACGAAGCGCTCGACCATGCCGCGGCGGTCGGCGATCGCCTTCGGGCTGGTGAACAGCGCGCCGAGCTGCCAGGGCGTCTCGTCGCCGACCCAGCCGAGGATCCGCCCGCCGGCCTCGGCCTCGAGCTGGCGCGCGAGCGTCACGGGGATGACGATGCCGTCGACCTGGTTGCCCTTGAACGCCGCGGCCATCGCCGGCAGCTGCTGCAGCGGCACCATCGTCACGCTCGACATCGCGAAGCCGTGCTTGCGCGCCAGCAGCCCGAGCGAATAGTGGAAGGTGGAGCCGGCGGTGGTGATGGCGACGCGCTTGCCCGCGTAGTCGCGCAAGGCCCGCAGCCCGTCCTCCCACGCCTTCGCCGTCGCCATGTAGGCGTTGAGCTGGAAGCCCTTCTCCTCGCGGCTCTGCCCCGCGACCATCTTGAGCGCGCCGCGCCCCGCGAGGTTGTAGAAGCCCGCGGTCAGGCCCGTGACGCCGAAATCCGCGTCGCCCGAGGTGACGGCGACCGGCACCTGCGCCGCGGCGGTGAAGTACTTCGGCTCGACCTCGATGCCCTGCGCGCGGAAATGCCCGCGCGCCATGGCGACGAAGAGCGGCCCCGACGAGGCGAGCTTGAGCACGCCGATCGAGACCTTGTCGGCGCCCTGGGCGCGGACGATGCCCGGCGCGGCAATCAGGCTGGTCGCGGCGATGGTTTGCAGCAGGCGGCGCCGGCGCATGGCGTGGCTCCCGGTCTTGGTCCTGGTCCTGGCGTCGCGGCCGAGGATAGGCGCGGGCGCGTCGCTTGTCGAAGCGCCGTCAGCCCCGCGGCGGCGAGGCTGGCGGCAGCACGAGCTCGAGCAGCTCGACCGGGCGGCCGCCGCCGCCGAGCTCGACCGGACCGAGCGGCCGGGCCACGAAGCCCGGCGGCAGGCGCAGCCGGTCGAGGAGGTCGCGCGAGGCGACGCTGGAGAGGCCGCGCTCGCCCGCGGCCTTCTCCATCTTCGCGGCGGTGTTGAGCGTGTCGCCGAGGAAGGCGATCTCGCGCTTGGCATCGCCGACCGCGCCCACGGCGACGGGCCCGCAATGCAGCGCGGCGCGGCCCGCCGGCGCGACGCCGAAGCGCGCGGCGACGCGCGGGCGCTCCGCGACCATGCGCCGGACCGCGTCCTCGAGGCAGCGCAGGATGCGCGCGTCCTCGACCGCCTCGGCGAGCGGCCAGCTGACGATGATGCCGTCGCCGACATAGCGGTAGACCTCGGCGCGATGCGCGAGGAAGGCCGGCGACATCGCGGCGAGCAGGTGGTCGAGCAGGGCGAGGAAGCGCTCGGGCCCGATCTGCCGCGCGATCGCGGTCGAGCCGGCGAGGTCGAGCAGCAGGAAGGCCCGCTCCTCGATGCGCGGGGCGTGGTAGCGGCCGATGGCGAGGCGCCAGAGCGTGCCCGGCCCGAGCAGCCGGTCGACCTCGAAGCAGAAGGCGATCGCGAGGGCGGCGAGCAGCGCCACCGGCAGCCCGCCGGCCAGCGCCTCGCCGAGCGGCACGAGGTCCACGGGCACCAGCCAGCGCGCCACCGCCATCGCGGCGACGATGACGACGAGTTGCAGCGCCGCCTTGGCGGCGAGGAAGGCCGCGAAGGGCAGTGCGCGCAGCCGCGCGAGGAAGGCGCTCGAACGCTCGGCCATCTCGGCCATCGCGACGACGGCGCCGACCAGCGCCCCGACCACGCCCACGCGCAGCAGCGCCGGCCAGGCGGGCCCGGCCAGCGCCAGCACGATCGCCACGCCGATCACCGCGCCGAGCAGCGCGAAGCCGGCGACGATGGATGCCTGTCGCGGATGGATCATGCGCGGACCATGCGGGACGCCGGCCAGCGAGGCAATGGCCCGGCGGGCCGCGAAATCCGATCCAGACAACGTTTTGCCCGGCGCGAAATCCGATCCAGACAACGTTTTGCCCGGCGCGAAACGCGAGATCGTTGTCTGGATCGGATTTTAGCCCAGCGCGGGCGGCAGCAGGACGAGGTCGCTGCGGGCGGCGCGGCGCGGCTCGGGCATCGACGCGGCGGCGGCCACCAGGCGCCCGCCGCATCCAAGCACCTCGTCGCCATGGCGCAGGATGACCATCGAGGGGCGCGCCTGGGGCGCCCGCCGTCGCAGGAGCTGCGCCGCGGCCTGCTCCCTGCCGGGATTGAGGAGCGCCAGCGCCAGCAGCGCCGCGGCCGTGCTTCGCGACGTCCCTGCCCTGCAATGCACGAGCAGCGGTGCCTCGCGGTCCCAGCGACCGAGGAAGGCGAGCATCTCCTCCACATGGGCGCGGCCCGGCACGACCATTCCCCGCGCAGGCACCTGGATGTCGTCGCAGGCCACGCGGAGATGGCGCTCGCGCGGCTCGTGGAGCGGCCATGCCAGGCCATCGGAGGCGCCGAGGATGGACAGCATCCAGCCCGGCCGCAGGCGGCGGCAGTGGCGGGCCAGCCCGCCATGGGAGCACACGGCGATCATGGCGCGCCGCGCAGGCGGCAAGGCCTCAGTTGGAGACCTGCAGCACGCCGAAGCGGCCGGCCTGGCGCTGGTACCTCACGGAACCGGATGCGCGGTCGCGCACGACCAGCCCGAGCACCAGCGTCTCGTCGGCGTTCTGGGCCTTGATCGAGAAGTTGCGGCGCAGGTCGACCCGCAGCGCGCCGCCATCCCACTCGCCCATCTGGGCGACGTCGTGGATCTTGAAGACGCGATGCTCCCCGCCGTTGCGCAGCTCGATCTCGGTGCCGACCCCGCCGGCATGGAGGCAGGCCTGCAGCGACGTCCGGCTCTGGCCGATGGAGCAGGTGAACTCGGCGACGAAGGGGAACTCGGCGGCGCGGCGCTTCTCGTGCTCGCGCCGCGCGGCCTCGGCCTCCGTCGCGGCGCGCAACGCGGCCGCCTCCCGCTCCGCGCGCAGCCGGCGGATCGTGGTGCCACGCTGGCGCGCCTCGCGCTCCTCGTTCAGGAAGGCGACCAGCGCATCGGCGTCCTCGGGGATCGGGCCGAGGCGATGCTCGTCCTCGTGGCGCACCACCGCCTCGCCGACGGCGTCGGGCGTGTCGACGCCCAGCGCGAAGAGCGCCTCGACATGCCGGGGCCTGAGGCCGCCGATCTCCTGCGCGAAGAGCCAGGCATAGGCGGCGCTGCGGTTGCCCAGCGCGCGGAAGCCGAGTGCCCCGGCATGCAGCTCGGCGAGCTCCGCCTCGCCGACCCGGACGGGAAGGAACTGCGTGCCGATGCCGTCGCGCGCCAGCGCCGCCTGCAGCGACGCGAGCATGCGGCCGTTCCCCGGCACGACCTCGCAGCCGTGCTGCCGGCCCTTGATCGACTGGAACAGCGCCTCGACGCCGTCGAAGCGCCTGGGCTGCCGCGGCGTGCCGGGCCATTCCGCC
Source organism: Pseudomonadota bacterium (assembly GCA_041178225.1). Lineage (GTDB taxonomy): Bacteria > Pseudomonadota > Alphaproteobacteria > CACIAM-22H2 > CACIAM-22H2 > CAIOSQ01. The sequence continues at coordinate 9,745 of JBEGVV010000110.1, forward strand.
CTGAAGGATTCCGAGCGCAGGACATGCTCGACCTGGATGCCGTGGCGGGGCGCATCCTCGCCCTCCGCCTCGACGACGCAGGGCGCGGCGGACGAGCTGCGACGGCCGACCCAGAGGACGCCGTAGATCGCGCCCTCGCCGCTCGGCGGCGAGGCAGCCATCGTGCGCACGAATTCCTCCCGCGCGGCACGCGCGAGCTCCACAGCGCGCACCCTCTGCGAACGGGCCTCGCGCAGCCCCGCGGGAGGCAGCGTGGCGACGAGGGTCCAGTCGCGCAGGTCGATCCCCGGTCCCTCGGCGCGGAAGCGAGGGACGAGCTGGGCCGCGCGCGGGACGCTGCCGCCGGCCGCCCCGCACGAGTCGGTCTCCGTCAGCATGGCCTCGGCGCCGGCGCCAAGCGCCATGCGCAGCGCCGCGCTCGCGGCGGCGGCGATGTCGTTGGCGAGATCCTGGTGCAGGGCCTTGTCCGCGGCCGCGAGGTCGCCGCCACCCGCGGGCTCCGCCGCATGCAGGCGCGGCGGCGACAGGCGCAGCGCGCGGTAGAGGTCTAGGGCCGTGAGGTGCGTCGGCGCGTCGGGCATGTCGACCATGCGCTCGCCGAGCCGGGCCTCGAGCCTGATGGCGCGGCCCGCGACCTGCGTCGTCTCGCTTGCGTTGCCCGCGCCGCGCCTTGGCGCCGGTGCCGCGGCAGGCTGGGGCGCCGCGGGATCGCCGGGCGCGTAGGCGCGCCAGACCTCGAACTGCAGCACGCGGCCGGGAAGCGATTCCGCGAAGATGCCGAGGAAGGTGCTGGGGTGCGTTTGCTTCCCGTCTACCGACAGGACGATGTCGCCATCCTTGAAGCCGGCCCTCTCCGCCGCCGATCCGGGCACGACCCTGCCGACGACGATCGGCGGCCCCCAGCCTGGCATCCGCATGCCGGCGGCCTGCGCGGTGTTGCGGTCGAGCTGGCGCAGCTCCGCCAGGCCGATGGCGCCGCGCGCGACCTTCGGGCCGGGCTCGAGCCGCGAGAGCTCGATGCGCGCGTCGCCCTTCAGGATCTCGCGCGCGTCGACGCAGACCGGGCCGTCGCCCGCGAGCTGGTAGGCGCCGGCCATGTTGCGCTGGACGGCGCCCGCGCCCGCCGACTTGAAGTAGAGGAGCAGGTCGAGCTGGCGATGGTCGGCATTCGCCGCGACGAGCCTGTCCCTGAACCAGCGGATCTCGGAGCGCCGGAAGCCCGGGTCGCTCGCGAGCGGCGGCTGCGCGGCGGCCTGCTGCTCGCGCGGCGGCGCGGCAGACGCGGGGGCGGGAGCCGCGGATGCCGGTGCGGCGGATGCGGGAGCTGCGGGCGTCGATGCGGCGGATGCGGGTGCGGCGGATGCGGGTGCGGGCGAAGGCGCCGGCGTCGCGGCCGCGGCGCGCTGCTGCCGGGCGGCGGCCTCTGCTTCCTCGCGCTGGCGCGCGGCGGCGGCCTCGCGCTGGCGCGCGGCCTCCTCCTCCGCCTGGCGTTGCCGGGAAGCAGCTTCTTCCGCCTCGCGCTGGCGGGCAGCGGCCTGCTCGGCTTCGCGCTGGCGGGCAGCGGCGGCATCGGCCTCGCGCTGGCGCGCGGCATCGGCTTCGCGGACCGCCGCGGCGGCGAGGCTCGCGGGCGCGGGCGCGACGAGCGTCATGCGCCCCTCGCAGGCGCGCACCTGCGTGCGCGCGCCACGCACGGGCGCGAAGACGCCGCCGGTGACGCTGCCCTCGGTGGGAGAGGAGGCGGCACCCGTCCATTCCGAATCCCAGGCCGCGCCATCCGATGCGCTGCCCGCGACCTTGATGGCGAGGGCGGTGCCCGTGAAGCGCCCGCTCCACTGCTCGGTGTCGTCGCGGTTCAGCCTGGTGTTGCGCGAAGACGTTCGCGCCGCCACGGCGCCGCCCTCGACGGAGAGCTCGACCCGCGCGCGGTAGGGCGCGGCGCCATTCGCGGTGTTCTGGCCGCAGGAATATTCGAGCCGCCAGCGCCCGTCATGGTCGCCATCCGCGGCGCGGGAGGGAGCGCCAGAGAGCGCGAGCGCGGCAAGCGCGATCCCGCCGAGGAGGTTGCGTGCCATCGCCAGGTGCCTGTCCATCGCGCCATCCATCGCGGCGCCGCGCGAAGGCGGCGCGAAGTGGTTTCCGAGGTGCGCGCGGCATGGCCCGCGCAACCGCCGCGGCAGTCTCGACCGCTCCGGGTTAACGCCCCCTTGACCGCGCGAGCCCCGGGAATCGGATCCAGACAACGATCTCGCCGGGCCGGGCGCCGGGAAAAGCTTCTCTGGATCCGATTTGGTGCCTCCGGGGCGGCGCTACTCCGCGCCCAGCGCCTCCAGCGCGGCGATGTCGGGCGCGTCGACGATGCGCGTGGCGAGGCCGCGGGGGAAGCCGGCGCGGGCGAGGATGGCGAGGTCCTTGTCGCGGCGCGCGGCGCGCGCGGCGGGCGGGCGCCAGGGGCCGAGGCGGCGGCGGCGGGCGAGCGCCAGCGCGGCGGCGAGCGCGGGATCGCCGCCGGTCTCCTCGGCGAGCGCGTCCATCGCGCGCTCGACCTCCTCGCGGCCGACGCCCTTCTCGCGCAGCGTCTCGCGGATCACGACCGGCGAGCGGCCGCGCGCGGCGAGGCTGCGCGCACGCCCCTCGGCGAAGCGCGCGTCGTCGAGCAGGCCGCGCGCGACGATCGCCGCCACCACGGCCTCGGCCGACGCGAGGGCCGTGGCGCGGTCGAGCCCTGGATCGGCGCGCACGGCACGGTCGATGCGCCGCGCAAGCACGCGCAGCACCTGCGCGCGCGAGGCGGAGAAGCGCTCGAGGTAGCGCAGCGCGGCGCGCTCGAGCGCCGCGGGGTCGATGGCGGGGGGCGGGGGGCGTCTCATGTCCTCGGCGCGAGTGTGGCACGCGCGCGCGCCGCTTGCAGCGCCCCGGGGGCGGGCGTAATCCTCCGCGCCCCATGCCGCAGGACGCGCACGAGACAGCGAGGCAGGCCGCGGGCGCGCCCCGCCAGGCCGCGATCCCGCCCGCGCCGCGGCGCTACGGCGCGGTCAACTGGATCGGCCTCGGCACGCTGGTCGCGCGCGAGGTGCGGCGCTTCCTCAAGGTCGGGATGCAGACCGTCGCGGCGCCGGTCGTCACCACGCTGCTGCTGCTCGCGGTCTTCGCGCTGGCGCTGGGCGGCGCGGTGCGCGAGATCGCGGGCGTGCGCTTCGCGGAGTTCCTGGCCCCCGGCCTCGTGATGATGGCGATGGCGCAGAACGCCTTCGCCAATTCCTCGTCCTCGCTGGTGATCGCGAAGGTCCAGGGCAACATCGTCGACTCGCTGATGCCGCCGCTGAGCGCGGGCGAGCTCACGCTGGGCTTCGCGCTGGGCGGCGTCGCGCGCGGCCTGGCGGTCGGCGCGGCGGTGGCGGCCTGCCTGCTGCCCTTCGTGCCGATGCGCCTGCACGCGCCGGGCTTCGTCGCCTTCCATGCCATCGCGGCGACGATGCTGCTGTCGCTGCTGGGCGTGCTGGCCGGCATCTGGTCGCAGAAATTCGACCACATCGCCGCGGTCACCAACTTCGTGGTGACGCCGCTCGCCTTCCTGTCGGGCACGTTCTACACGGTCGACCGGCTGCCGGAGCCCTGGCACGCGGTCGCGCTAGCCAACCCGTTCTTCTACATGATCGACGGGTTCCGCTACGGCTTCCTCGGCCATGCCGATGGCGGGCTGTGGACCGGCGTGGCGGCGATGCTCGGCGCGAACCTCGCGCTCGGCGCGCTCTGCCACCGGCTCTTCGCGACGGGATACAGGCTGCGGGCCTGAGCGGGCGCGGACAAAGCCTCTACAGAGCAGGAATTCGGCAGGGGATTTCTGTCCTGGAGGGAATTCTGGGGAACACCTGGCTCCTCCCCCGGCCGCGCGGCAGCGCGGGTGGGGGAGGTGGCGCGCGCCGCAAGGCGCGCGACGGAGGGGGCATGGGTTTCCTGCTCGGAGAGCGGTCGGTGCGCGACGCGATCGGCGTTTCACCGCCAGAGCCCTCGCGCCGCGCCCGGCCTCCGGCACACATGCCCTCCCCGTCGCCGCGCTGCCGCGCGGCGCCACCCCTCCCATCCGCGCTGCGCGCGGACGGGAGGGGAGCGAGGCCGGACCATCCGCGCCGCGCGCGGATGGGTGGGGGAAGGCAGGGGTGGCGCGCGCGGGGCGAGGGAACTTGCGCCGATTGCGCATAGGTGGATGATGGCGCGTCCTCGGGGGGATGCAGCATGACGACGACGACCGACCCGCGCCTCGTTCCCTATGGCTCGAAGGCGGCGTGGAAGGGCAGCGAGATCGACTGGCGCCGGGAGGGACTGCACGAGGTCTCGGCGGCCGAGGTCGAGGAGATCGACCGCGCGCTCGCCGGGCTGCGCGCGCGCGGCGAGGTCGACTTCCCGCGCATGCGCGCGTCGGACTTCCCGCTGCCGACCCTCGGGCCGCGCCTCGCCGCGCTGCGCGACGAGCTGCGCCACGGGCGCGGCTTCGCGCTGCTGCGCGGCCTGCCGCGCGCGCGCTGGTCGGACGACGACGTCGCGCGCATCTATTTCGGCTTCGGCGCGCATGTCGGCCGCGCCACGACGCAGTCGCGACAGGGCGAGTATCTCGGCCATGTCGTCGACATCAGCGACGTCGATTCCTCGGTGCGCGGCTACCAGCATGGCGGCGGCCAGAACATGCACAGCGACTCCTGCGACATCATCGGCCTGATGTGCGTGCGGGCCGCGAAGTCGGGCGGCGCCAGCCGCATCGCGAGCGCCGTCGCCATCCATGACGAGCTCGCGCGCAGGCGCCCGGACCTGCTGCGCCTGCACTACGACGGCTTCGTCTATCGCCGCAACGAACTCGACGCCAGGCTTGGCGGCGGCGTGGTCGTGCCGCCAGTCCCGATCGCGACCTTCTCGCGCGCGACGGGCGAGCTGTCCTGCTACCTCGGCACGAACTACGCGCTGAAGGCGGCGGAGGCGGGCGACGCGGTGCTGAGCGCCGCGCAGCGCGAGGCGATCGCGATCGTGCAGGAACTCGCGACCAGCCCCGCGTTCTACCTCGACATGTCGATCGGCGAGGGCGACATCCAGTTCCTCAACAACCGCCTCGTCTTCCACGGTCGCACCGCCTACGAGGACTTCCCCGACCTGCCGCGCCGGCGCCACATGCTGCGGCTGTGGCTGCGCATCGATTCATGGCCACCGCTGCCACCGAGCCAGCGGCCGCACAGCGACGAGGACCACGTGCTGTGGGAGCGCTTCCGCCGGCCGCTGATGGAGATGCCCTCGCGCTTCCTCTCCGACGTGGAGCGCCGGCGCAGCGCATGAAGGGCGCGGAGGTCGAGCTCTACGCGCCGGTGAAGGCCTTCCTCGAGGGCCAGGGCTATGTCGTCAAGGGAGAGGTCCGGGGCTGCGACGTCGTCGGCGTGCGCGGCGAGGAGCCGCCCGTCGTGGTCGAGCTCAAGCGCGCATTCGGCCTCGACGTCGTGCTCCAGGGCATCGACAGGCTGTCGCTGACCGATGCCGTCTACCTCGCGGTCGGCGCCTGGCCGCGCAGGCCCGACGACGCGCGCAAGCTCTGCCGGCGCCTCGGCCTTGGCCTGATCGTCGTCGCGCGCGGCCGGGTCGAGGTCGTGCTCGACCCGCTGCCCTACGCGCCGCGGCGCAGCCGCGCGCGCGCCACGGCGCTGCTGGGCGAGCATGCGCGCCGCCGCGGCGACCCGAATGCCGGCGGCTCGACGCGCGTGCCGATCATGACGGCGTACAGGCAGGAGGCGCTGCGCTGCGCGACGCTGCTCGCCGACGCGGGCGAGATGACGCTGGCGGCGCTGCGCGCGGGCGGCGCGCCCGCCGCCGCGAAGATCCTGCAGCGCGACGTCTATGGCTGGTTCGAGCGGCGCGGCCGCGGCACCTATGCGCTGTCGGAGGGCGGGCGTGCAGGGCTGGTGCGCTTCGGGCGCGTCGACTGAGCCGCGCGGGCGTTGCATGATGGCCCCGCCCAGGCGGGGAGGGACGCGCATGCTCAGGGAATTCACGGACTCGACCGACATCGCGATGGACGGGCCCGCGCTCGCCGCGCGGCTCGAGCGCGACGGCTACCTCTTCATCCGCGGGCTCCTGCCCCGCGACGCGGTGCGCGAGGTGCGGCTGCGCTTCCTGGAGATCGCGGCGCGTGGCGGCTGGATCGACCCCGCGCATCCGCTGGAGGCCTCGATTGCCGTGCCGGCGCGCGCCTGCAAGGACCCGGAGCCCGCCTATCTCGAGGTCTTCCGCGAGATGTGGATGCTCGAGGAGCTGCATCGCATCAAGCACCATCCCAACCTGGTGGGGACGTTCGAGCGCATCTTCGGCGAGGCCGTCCTCGTCCATCCGCTGCTGGTCGCGCGCAACATCTTCCCGCAGCGCGAGGACTTCGACTTCACCACCGGCTCGCACCAGGACCGCATCCATATCGGCGGCGGCACGAGCTACGCGGCATGGACGCCGCTCGGCGAGTGCCCGCGCGCGAAGGGCAGCCTGATCATGGCCGAGGGCTCGCACCGGCGCGGCGTGCTGGACTTCCGCCTCGCGCGCGGCGCGGGCGGGCTCGAGCTGGTCGACGACTTCGAGGGCAGCTGGGTCGGCTCCGACTTCGCGATGGGCGACGTGGTGATCTTCGCCGACACGATCGCCCACAAGGCCCTGCCGAACCTGAGCGCGGAGCTGCGCCAGAGCTTCGACGCGCGCTACCAGCGCCTCTCCGACCCCGTCGCGGAAGTCAGCGTCGCCACCTACGGCAACATGTGCAGCTGGGACGAGATGTACGCGGGCTGGAAGGCCGACGACCTGAAATACTACTGGCGCAGGCAGGGCGCGCGGGTCGTGCCCTTCGACCGCCAGTACTACGAGCGCCGCGACGCCATCGCCTTCGAGCTCGCGGAGCGCGGCGACACGCTGGCGCGCGACACGCTGCTGCGCGTCGTGCAGCGCGACCCCGACGACGCGAAGCGCGCGCGGGCCGAGGCGCTGCTCTCCCGGCTCGACGCCGCCTACCGCGCGGCGGAGTGACGCGCGCGCCCCGGGCGCCGCGCGGCGCCCGGGGCGGCGTCGCCTTCGCTCACTTCACCGACGAGAAGGCCGTCGGCTGCAGGATGTAGTTCTCGAAATGCGAGAGGATCGGGCCGTCGCGCTCGGTCTCCGCGCGCTTGGCCACCCATTCCGGGTCCGAGGCGAAGGCCGCCCACTTGCGCTCGCGCTCGGCGAGCGATTCCCACTCGAGCAGGTAGTAGAGGTCCGCGTTCGACGGGCCGATCTGGACCGTCCAGAACCCGGCCTGGCGGATGCCGTGGCGCGCCCAGATGCCGAGCGTGATCGTCTCGAAGCGCTTGAGCAGCGCGGGCATCTTGCCGGGCATGCAGTGGTAGATGCGGAGCTCGTGGATCATGTCCCCTCCCTTGCGTGGAGCGCGCAGTGTCGCGAAGCCGCGCGCCCGCGGCAAGGATCGGCGCGCGACGGCACTCGACGGCGCGCGGCTTATCGGCTGAACTGGCGCCGGGAATCGCGATGGGGGACAGGATGTCCGTTCCGAAGAACTCCGCGGGCGCGCGCGCCGCGGCCAGCCTCGTGCATGGCTACGGCAACCTCGCCGCGCTCGAGGAGACGCCGCCGCTGGTGATCTCGTCGGGCAAGGGCATCCGCGTCTTCGACGAGGACGGCAAGTCCTACATCGAGGGCGTGGCCGGCATGTGGTGCGCCTCGTTCGGCTTCAGCGAGAGCGAGATCGCCGAGGCAGGCGTGGCGCAGCTGAGGCGCATGCCGTTCTACCACACGCTCTTCGACAAGACGACGTCGCAGGCCGGCGAGCTCGCCGAGAAGCTCAAGGCCATCGCGCCCGCGCCGATGAGCCATGTCTACTTCACCAATTCGGGCAGCGAGGCGAACGACACGATCGTCAAGCTCGTCCGCTACTACAACAACGCCATCGGCCGGCCGCGGAAGAAGAAGTTCATAGCGCGGCGCTTCGGCTTCCATGGCCTGACGCTGGCCTCGGGCTCGCTCACCGGCGTGCCGGTGATGCACGCGGACTTCGACCTGCCGCTGCCCGGGTTCCTGCACACGGGCTTCCCGCATTTCTGGCGCGAGGGACGCGACGGCGAGAGCGAGGAGGCGTTCTCCGCGCGCCTCGCCGACGAGCTCGACCAGATGATCCGCGCCGAGGACCCGGACACGGTCGCCGCCTTCATCGCCGAGCCGGTGATGGGCGCGGCCGGCGCGGTCGTGCCGCCGCGCGGCTACTTCGAGGCGATCCAGGAGGTGCTGCGCCGCCACGACGTGCTCCTCGTCGCCGACGAGGTGATCTGCGGCTTCGGGCGCACCGGCAACATGTTCGGCTCGCAGACCTACGGCCTCAGGCCCGACCTCGTGGCGATGGCCAAGGGCCTGTCCTCGGCCTACCAGCCGATCGCGGGCGTGATGATCAGCGAGAAGATCTGGCGCGCGATGGTCGAGCAGAGCCGCAAGATCGGCATGTTCGCGCAGGCCTTCACGACCTCCGCCCATCCGGTCGCCGTCGCCGTCGCCAGCAAGGTCGTCGACCTGATGGCCGAGCGCGACATCGTCGGCCATGTGCGCCGCGTCTCGCGCCGCTTCCTCGAGCGCATCCACGGCTTCGCGGGCCACGAGCTGGTCGGCACGACGCGCGGCGTCGGGCTGATGGGCGCGGTCGAGCTGGCCGCCGACAAGGAGACCAAGCGCAAGTTCCCGCCGCTGGTGAAGGAGGCGCTGCGCCGCATGTGCCAGGAGCGCGGCCTCATCCTGCGCGCGACCGGCGCCACGGAATCGCTCTGCTTCTCGCCGCCGCTGGTGATCACCGAGGCCGAGATCGACGAGATGTTCGACATCTTCGCCGGCGCCCTCGACGACCTCGCGCTGCGCGTCGCGCGCGAG
>JBEGVV010000111.1:0-10634 GCA_041178225.1 Pseudomonadota bacterium
GTCGCGCCTGCGCCGGCCATCCGGGCAGGGCGCGGGCATGGTCGCGCGCGCCGCGCGCGAGCCGCGCGCGGGCCTCGGGACTCGTGGCGAGGCGGCGCAGGGCGCGCGCGAGGCCGGCGACGTCGCCGGGGCGCACGAGCACGCCCGCGCGCGGCGGCACCGTCGCGGGCACGGCGCCGGCGCGCGCGCCGACCACCGGCAGCCCCGCGGCCATCGCCTCGGCGAAGGCCATGCCATAGCCCTCGTGCAGCGAGGGCAGGACGAAGAGGTCCGCGCGCCGATAGGCGGCGCGCACGCGTCCAGGCGCGACCGCGCCGGCGAGGCGCACGCGCCCGCCAAGGCGCCGCGCCATGCGCGCGAGCGCGACGCGTCCGGCCTCGCGCGCGTCGTGGTGGCGTGGCCCGATGCAGTCGAGCCGCCAGGGCATGTCGCGCATCCGCGCGAGCGCGGCGAGCAGGACGCGATGCGCCTTGCGCGGCGTCAGCGAGGCGACGCAGAGCAGCCGCAGCGTCGCGCGCGCGCGCGGCCGGGCGATGGCGCCGTGCTCGACCGCGGGCGCCACCGCGCGGATGCGCGTGGCGTCGAGCCCCATCGCGGCGACGTCGGGGATCGTCGCGGGGCTGGTGACGATGGCGCCGCCGCAGGCGCGCACCAGCGCGGGCTCGAGCGCGGCAAGGCGCCGGCGCAGCGCCGGGTCGATGCCCGTCTCCAGCGCCAGCGGATGGTGGACCAGCGCCACCGCGCGCAGGCCATGCGCCGGCAGCGCGCCCTCGAAGGCGGGCAGGGCGAGGCCGTCGATCACCAGCACCGCGCCGCGCGCGGCGGCGACGCAGCCGCGCGCGGCCGCGCGGGCCGCGTCGTCGGCGTCGGGGAAGCGGCCGGCAAGCTCGTGCAGCACCACGCGCCGCCCCTGCGCGGCGAGTCCCGCGAGGATCGCCGCGTCGTAGCGGTAGCCCCCGGTCGGCTGGTCGATCCGGCCCGGGCAGGCGAAGTGCAGGGCCGCGCCCGCGCTCATGCTAGCGGGGCGTCGTAGGCCGCCCAGGCGGTCGGCGACTCGCGCAGCGTCACCTTCATGGCGGCGGGCGGCGGCGAGGGCGCGAGCGCGCCGGTGGCGATGGCCGCCTTCGCGCGGCGCCAGACCTCGCCGGCGAGGAACTCGGTCGTCGTGTTGACGCCCGCGAAGTCCTTCTCCTCGTCGAGGTTGCGGTAGTTCATCGCGTCGAGCGTGCGCGCGAGCATGTCGGCGAGGCGGCCGATGTCGGCGACCAGGCCATGCGCGTCGAGCGCCGCCACGCGGATCTCGAGCTCCACCGCGTAGGTGGCGCCGTGCAGCCGCTGCGCGGGGCCGAAGACCTCGCCACGGAAGCTGTGCGCGATCATGAAGTGGTTGCAGACGGTGAGGCTGTACATCTCGCTCTCCTGGTCAGTATTCGACGACGACATGGGGCCGCGCGGGATTGCCCTCGAGCAGCGCGGGCAGGCGGGAAGGCAGGTCCGCGAAGGCGACGCGCGGGCCGAGCAGCAGGTCGAGGCGCTCGTCGGCGAGCAGCTCGAGCGCGCGCGCCAGGCGCTGGGCATGCGTGGTCGTCGCGCGCATCGGCCGCGCGACATGGCCGACCTGCGAGGCGAGGATGGTCAGGCGGCGCGAATGGAAGGCGCCGCCGAGCGGCAGCGCCACCGGGCGGTCGCCGAACCAGCTCGCCTCGACGATCCGGCCCTCGAAGGCCGCCATCGACAGCGCCGCGACGAGGCCGTCGGGATTGCCGCTGGCATGGATGACGACGTCGTGCTCGCCCTCCGGGTGCTCGCGCGCCTCGAGGCCAAGCTCGCGTGCCAGCGCGCGGCGCACGGGATCGGGCTCCACAACCAGCGGCGACGCGCCGTGCATCGCGCGCGCGAGCACGCCCGCCAGCAGCCCGACCACGCCCGCGCCGACGACGGCGATGCGCGCGCCGGGCGCGGCCTCCGCGTCCCAGAGGATGTTGAGCGCGGTCTCCATGTTGGCCGCGAGCGTTGCGCGCGCGTCGGGCACCGCGTCGGGGATGCGCGTGGCCCATGCCCCGGGCACGACGAAGCGGTCCTGGTGCGGATGCAGGACGAAGACGCGCTCGCCCGCGCGCGGGCCGTCCTCGACGACCCCGACCGCGCAGTAGCCGTACTTGACCGGGAAGGGGAACTCGCCCTCCTGGAAGGGGCATCGCATGCGCGCATGCTCGCTCGCCGGCACGCGGCCCCACAGCACGAGGCGCTCGGTGCCGCGGCTGATGCCGCTCGCCGCCATGCGCACGCGCAGTTCCCCGGGCCCGGGCGGCGGCAGCGCGGCCTCGCGCAGCTCGCCGCGTCCCGGCCCGGTGGCCCAGAAGGCGCGCGCCGTCGTCATGGCAGCCGCAGCTCGAAGAGCATGTCCTCGCCGAGCGCGAGGTGGCGCGTGCGCGGCCGCAGCGCGGCGTCGAGCGTGGATATCGCCGGCAGGTCGATCCCCTGCCGGCCCGAGCCGATCAGCATCGGCGCGACCACGACATGCAGCGCATCGAGCGCGCCCGCGGCGAGGAAGCGCGAGACGGTGGCGCCGCCGCCCTCCACCAGCACGCGCCGCGCGCCGCGCGCGGCGAGCAGGTCGAGCACGGCGCGCGCGTCGAAGCCGTCCTGCCCGCGCGGCAGCGCCGCCACCTCGGCGCGCCCCGCCGCGCCCGTGCCGCCGGGGCGGAGGACGAGGGTTGGCGCCGCCCCGTCGGCGAAGACATGGCGGTCGGCGCGCAGGCCGCCGCGGGTGTCGATGACGACGCGCAGCGGGTTCGGCCCGGCGCAGAGGCGCACGGTCAGGCGCGGGTCGTCGGCGAGGACCGTGCCGGCGCCGACCACGACGGCGTCGGCGAGCGCGCGCAGACGGTGCAGGTGCACGAGGCTGCGCGGCCCGGTCACGTAGTGGGAATGGCCGCTCGCCGTGGCGATGCGCCCGTCGAGGCTCTGCCCCAGCTGGGCGAAGGCGATGCGGGGCGCGAGGAGCGGCAGCAGGAAGTCAAGGAGGTCGCGTGCCGCCCTGGTCGGCGCCGCGGGGCCGGTGGCGCGCCAGGACAGGGCGGGCGACAGCTCGAGGCCGCCATGGACGACCATCGCGCCGGGGCCCTCGGGCCGCCAGGCGTCGCGCGCGGCGAGCAGCGCCGCCCAGGCCATGTCCTCGTCGATCGCCATGCGTCCCCGGCATGATTGGATCGCGGCGATACCGGCCGCGCCCGGGCCGGTGTATACCCCAGCGGCGCCGTGGCTGGCACGGCGGGTTTTCCGGGTCCCATGTCCGACATCGCAACGCGGCCCCCGGGGCCGACAGAGCTTCCCGACATCGCCGCGCGCAGCGAGGCGGTGCGTCGCGCCATCGACGCGCTGCGCCGCGGCGGTGCCGTGGCGCTGGGCGAGGGCCCGGCGCGCCTCGCCGTCGCGGCGGTCGAGGTCCTGTCCCAGCCGACGCTCGACGCGCTGCGCGCCGCGGATGGTGGCGCGGTCGCCATGGCGATGACGTCGCCGCGCGCCGGGGCGCTGGGCATGGAGGCCGCCGACCGGCCGCATGTCGCCCATCTGCGCCCGGCCGCCGCGCTCGACGAGATCCGCGCGCTCGCCCAGCCCCAGGGCGTGGACCCGCGGCCACTGCTCGCCGGCGAGGACGCGTCCGCGGCCGACCCCGCCATCGCCGCCGCGCTCCAGCTCGCCAAGCTCGCCGGGCTCATGCCCATGATCCTCGTCGCGCGCGATCGCGCCGGGCGCATCGACCAGCCTGCGCTCTCCGCGGCCGGCATCCTCGCCTTCGCCGAGGATTCCGCGCGCTGGCTCACCCGCGTCGCGGAGACGCGCCTGCCGCTCGCCGACGCCGAGGATGCGCGCCTCGTCGCCTTCCGCCCCTGGGATGGCGTCGCGGAGGCGCTGGCCATCGTCATCGGCACGCCCGACACCGCTTCGCCGGTGCCGGTGCGCATCCATTCCGCCTGCTTCACCGGCGACCTGATCGGCAGCCTGCGCTGCGACTGCGGCGACCAGCTGCGCGGCGCGATCCGCGCCATCGCCGGCCTCGGCGCGGGCGTCGTCGTCTACCTGCCGCAGGAGGGCAGGGGCATCGGCCTCGTCAACAAGATCCGCGCCTACGCGCTGCAGGACGCCGGCTTCGACACGATCGACGCCAACACGCACCTTGGCTTCGAGCCCGACGAGCGCGGCTACGCCGCGGCCGGCGAGATCCTGCGCCGCCTCGGCATCTCGCGCATCCGCCTGCTCACCAACAACCCCGGCAAGCGCGCCGCGCTGGCGGGGCTCGGCGTCGAGGTCGTCGACCGGATGCCGCTGGTGATCGCGCCCAACCCGCACAACGAGGCCTATCTGCGCACGAAGAAGCTGCGCGATGGCCACAGCTTCTGAGGCGCCGGGCGGTGTCCTCCGTGCCGAGCCGGCGCAACGCGGTCGGCATGCTCGCGCTGGTCGTCGGCCTGGTCGCCTACGCGCTCGTCGCGATGGTTGCGGGCGCGGCGCTGGCCGGGGCCCATTGGCTGGCGCAGTTCTGCTTCTACGTCGTGGCCGGGCTCGCCTGGCTCTGGCCGGCGCGGCTGCTGCTGCGCTGGATGGCGCGCGGGTGACGCCGCGCGCCGGCATCGAACGCGAGGGACAATGACCGAGGAACTCTTCCGCGAGGACGCCTACCTGAAGGACTGCGTCGCGCGCGTCGTCGGCGTCGACGAGGCGGGCATCCGCCTCGACCGCACCGTCTTCTACCCGACCGGCGGCGGCCAGCCCGGCGACACCGGGCGCCTGCTGCGCGCCGACGGCAGCAGCGTCGCGATCGCCGACACGCGCAAGTCGCGCGAGACGGGCGAGATCCTGCACGTGCCCGCGCCGGGCCAGCCCGCCGTGGCGCCGGGCGAGGAGCTGCGCGCGGAGATCGACTGGGCGCGCCGGCACCGCCACATGCGCATGCACACCGCGCTGCACGTGCTCTGCGCCGTCGTGCCCTATGGCGTCACCGGCGGGCAGGTCGGCGACCTGCGCAGCCGCCTCGACTTCGACATCGGCGAGGGCAGCCTCGAGCGCGAGCCGATCGAGGCTCGGCTCAACGAGCTGGTCGCGAGCGGCAAGCCCGCATCGGCGCGCTGGATCAGCGACGAGGAGCTGGCCGCGACGCCGGAGCTCGTGCGCACCATGTCGGTGAAGCCGCCGACCGGCCATGGCCGCGTGCGGCTGATCGAGATCGCGGGCGTCGACCTGCAGCCCTGCGGCGGCACGCATGTCGCGAGCCTCGCGGAGATCGGGCCGCTCGCGGTCGAGAAGATCGAGAGCAAGGGCAAGCGCAACCGGCGCGTCGTCGTCGCGCTCGCCGCCCCCTGAACGCCATGCCCGCGCCGCTCCCGCCCGCGGTCGGCGCGGAGGATTTCCGCCGCGGCATGCGCCGGCTCGCCGCCGGCGTGACGATCGTCGCCGCCGCGCATGGCGGCGAGCGCAGCGGCCTGACCGCCACCGCCGTCTCGTCGCTCACGGCCGAGCCGCCGCAGCTGCTGGTCTGCGTCAACCGCTCGGCCGCCGCGCACGAGCAGATCCGCAAGGGCGAGGCGCTGTGCGTCAACGCGCTGGCGCTCGAGCATCGCGCGCTCGCCGAGCGCTTCGCGGGCATCGGCGGCATCCATGGCCCGGAGCGCTTCGAGGCCGGCGCCTGGACGACGCTGGCGACCGGCGCGCCGGTGCTCGCCGACGCGCTCGCGGCCTTCGACTGCGTGGTCGTCGACGCGGTCGACGTCGCCACGCACACGATCTTCATCAGCCGCGTCGTGGCCGTGCGCGCGCGCGAGGACGGCGTCCCGCTCGCCTGGGAATCCGGCGGCTTCGCGAGCGTGCGGCGAGAGGACTGAGACGCGCGCTTGGGCGCGGGTCAGCCCAGCCTGGAGGCGGCGAGGGGGCGCAGGTCGGCCTCGGGCCGCGCGCCGTAGTGCGAGATCACCTCCGCCGCGCAGGCATGGCCCAGCGCCGCGCAGGCGGCGAGCGGACGCTCGCGCGCCATGCCGAGCAGGAAGCCCGAGGCGTAGAGGTCGCCCGCGCCCGTGGTGTCGACCAGGCGCTCGACCTTCTCGGCCGGCACGTGCTGGACGAGGCCGCTGCCGACCACGACCGAGCCCTTCTCCGAGCGCGTGACCGCCCAGGTGCGCCCGCCGCGCGCGTCGCAGCGCGCGATCGCGGCGTCGAAGTCCTTCTCCTCCCAGAGCGAGAGGATCTCCGCCTCGTTGGCGAAGACGATGTCGACGCCGTCGGCGATCAGGGCGCGGAACTCGGCGCGGTGGCGGTCGACGCAGAACGCGTCGGACAGCGTCAGCGCGACCTTCGCGCCGCCGGCGCGCGCCAGGCGCATGGCCTTGCGGAAGGCCTCCTTGGCCATCGGCCGGTCCCAGAGATAGCCCTCCAGGTAGACGATGCGCGCGGCGCCGATCTGCACCGGGTCGACGTCGTCCGGCCCGAAATCGACGCAGGCGCCGAGATGCGTCTGCATCGTGCGCTGCGCGTCGGGCGTCACGAAGACCAGGCAGCGCGCGGTGGGCTCGCCCTCGCGCGCGGCCGGCGTGTCGAAGCGCACGCCCGCGGCGTTGATGTCGTGGCGGAAGACCTGGCCCAGCTGGTCGGCGAAGACGCGGCCCATGTAGCCCGCGCTGCCGCCCAGCGCGGCGACGCCGACCATGGTGTTGGCGGCCGATCCGCCCGAGGCCTCGATGGCCGGGCCCATGTCGGCGTAGAGCTGGTCGGCGCGCGCGGCGTCGACCAGGGTCATCGCGCCCTTGGCGAGGCCGTGGCGCTGCAGGAAGGCATCGTCGGTGCGCGCGATCACGTCGACGATCGCGTTGCCGAGCCCGACCACGTCGAGGCGCTGCGTCATGTGTCTTCCGTCCCGGTGGAGTGGTTCAGGCCATGCACCAGGCGAGGATGCCCTTCTGCACGTGCAGCCGGTTCTCCGCCTCGTCCCAGACCACGGATTGCGGCCCGTCGATCACCTCGTCGGTGACCTCCTCGCCGCGATGCGCCGGCAGGCAGTGCATGAACACGGCATCGGGCCGCGCGCGCGCCATCAGCTTCGCGTCGACGCGGTAGGGCGCGAGCATGTTGTGCCGGTTATCGCGGCCGAGCTTGGCGGCGCTGCTCTCCTGGTCCATCGAGACCCAGGTGTCGGTGACCACGGCGTCGGCGTCGCGCACCGCCGCCTCGGGGTCGTGGGTGACGACGAGCCGCGCGCCCTCGCCGCGCGCCCAGCCGAGGATCTCCGCCGGCGGCGAGAGCTCGGGCGGGCAGGCGAGGCGCAGCGTGAAGTCGAAGCGCGCGGCGGCCTGGATCCAGGACCCCGCCATGTTGTTCCCGTCGCCCGACCACGCCACGGTGCGGCCGCGTATCGGCCCGCGATGCTCCTCGAAGGTCATCACGTCGGCCATCACCTGGCAGGGATGGGTGCGCTCGGTCAGGCCGTTGATCACCGGCACCGTCGCGTGCTCGGCCATCTCCATCAGCCGCGCATGCGAGGTGGTGCGGATCATGATCGCGTCGACGTAGCGCGACAGCACGCGCGCGGTGTCGGCGATGGTCTCGCCGCGGCCGAGCTGCGTGTCGGCCGGCGTCAGGATCACCGCCTCGCCGCCGAGCTGGCGGATGCCGACCTCGAAGGACACGCGGGTGCGCGTCGAGGGCTTCTCGAAGATCATCGCCAGCGACTTGCCGGCGAGCGGCCTCGCCGCGCCACCTGGCGGCTCGTGCCGCTTGTGGGCGTCGGCGAGCGACAGGATCGAGCGCAGCGTCGGCGCGTCGAGCCGGTCGATGTCGAGGAAGTGCCGTGGCGTCGCCATGGGGCTCACCCCGCCTTCGCGCCCGCGCGCGCCTTCGCCGCGAGCTCGCCGGCCGCCGCGTCGATGATCGCGCAGGCCTCGGCGACGTGCTCGGGCCCGGCGACGAGCGGCGGCAGCAGGCGCACGACGTTGTCGCCCGCGTTGACGGTCAGCAGCTGGCGCGCGCGCAGCGCCGCGGCGACGTCGCCCTGCGGCAGCCTGCATTTCAGGCCGAGCATCAGCCCCTGGCCGCGCACCTCCTCGAAGACCTCGGGATGGCGCTCGACGATGCCCTGGAGCTGCTGCACGAGATGGCTCGAGACCTGCTGCACGCGGTCGAGGAAGCCGTCCTCCAGCATCACGTCGAGCACGGCGTTGCCGCAGGCCATCGCCATCGGGTTGCCGCCATAGGTGGAGCCGTGCGTGCCTGCCGTCATGCCGGCCGCGGCCTTCGCGGTGGCGAGGCAGGCGCCGACCGGGAAGCCGCCGCCGAGCGCCTTGGCGAGCGACATGACGTCCGGCACCACGCCGGCCCATTCATGCGCGAAGAGGCGCCCGGTGCGGCCCATGCCGCACTGGATCTCGTCGAAGAACAGCAGGATGCCGTGCTTGTCGCAGAGCTCGCGCAGGCCGCGCAGGCATTGCGGCGGGACGGGGCGGATGCCGCCCTCGCCCTGCACCGGCTCGATCAGGATGCCCGCGGTCTGCGGGCCGATCGCGGCCTTCAGCGCCTCATGGTCGCCGAAGGGCACCTGGTCGAAGCCGTCGACCGCGGGGCCGAAGCCGTCGATGTACTTCTTGTTGCCGCCCGCCGCGATGGTCGCGAGGGTCCGGCCGTGGAAGGCGCCCTCGAACGTCACCAGCCGGTAGCGCTCGGGATGGCCATGGTGGGCGTGGTACTTGCGCACCGTCTTGATGCCGCACTCCATCGCCTCGGCGCCCGAATTGGTGAAGAACACCGTGTCGGCGAAGCTGTTCTCGACCAGGCGCCGCGCCAGGCGCTCGCCCTCGGGGATGCGGAAGATGTTGGAGACGTGCCAGAGCCTCTGCGCCTGCTCGACCAGCGCGGCGACCAGCCGCGGATGGGCGTGGCCGAGCGCGGTCACGGCGATGCCGCTCATGAAGTCGAGATAGCGTCGGCCGTCGGTCCCGTGCAGGTACACGCCCTCGCCGCGCTCGATGGCGAGGTCGAGCCGGGCATAGGTGGGCATGACGGGCGGGAACGCCTGGGACGTCGCGACGCTCACTTCGTGTCTCCTTCGGGCCACCGGCTGGGCACCGGCCGGGAACGGCTCCATAACGCGAAAGGACCCGGATGCCGGGTCCTCGCACGATCGGAAAACGCCAGTTTAATCGCGGGCTTCGCCCCGCTGTCAACCAGCCCCGCCCGGCCCTGCGCTCCCCTCCCGCCCACGCGCAGCGCGGATGGCCCCGGCCAACTCCCCTCCCGCCCACGCGCAGCGCGGATGGGAGGGGTGGCGCCGCGCGGCAGCGCGGCGACGGGGAGGGCATGTGTGCTGGAGGCCAGGAGCGGAGCGAAGGCTCTGGCGGTGAAACGCTGATCGCGTTCCGCACCGACCGCTCGCCGAGCGGAGGACCCATGCCCCCTCCGTCGCGCGCCTTGCGGCGCGCGGCTCAGCGGGTCCAGCGCACGCCGACATAGCTGCGGTCGTCGGCATGCATGCCGCCGATCGAGCCCTTCACGCCGGCATGCGCGCCGATCTTGTGCGGGTCGTCCCGCTCGACCTCGGCGAAGGCGCGCTCCCAGGCGTCGACGCCGAAGCCGTCGCCGGGCCTGAAATAGCCGTCGGTGTAGAGCTCGACGCAGGACAACCCGGCGCGCGGCAGGCGCTCGTGGTGGACGCGGCCCATCGCCACCTCGAAGCCGTCGAGGCAGGAATAGCCCAGCGGCGAGACGGGATCGTTCTGGAACCCGCCCTGCGCGCCGAGGATGCCGCCGCCCACAAGCCGCTCGACCTCCGCGCGCGGAAGATGCGGCATCGCGCGCAGCGACAGCGCGACCGCCTCCGCGCCGATTGCGGCCAGCGCCGCGGCGTCGAGCGCGCCTTCCAGCGCCGCCGGGTCCTGGCGCGCGCCATTCCAGGTGACGCGCCGCGCCAGCACCTCGCGCCGCGCCTCGTCCGGGCAGGTCCGCGCCAGGGCGCGCCATGCCGCCTGCCGCAGGCTCGCCGTCACGCGGTCGAGGTCCTTGTCGAGGCGGATGTCGCGCGCGCAGTCGACGCGCACGCCGCTGTCGCCCACCAGCAGGATCTCGATCTCGGAGGGATGCTCGACCACGAGGGCGAGCGTCGTCGCGAAGCGGTGGTTGGGGTCGCGGCGCGCGCGCTCGAGCGTGCCGTGCCGCTCGTAGGCGGCGGCGATCGTGGCGGTGAGCTCGGCCACCAGCGCGCGCGCGTCGCCCGGCGCGGGGCGTCCGCCGCCAAGCCGCGCCTCCAGCGCGTCGCGCACCAGCACCGCGCCGTACTGGCCGGAGAGCATGCCGTCGTAGCGCGTGCCAAGGCGCGACGTGACGCCGTCGATCGCGGCGTAGGCGCGCCCCGGCAGCACGAGGAACCGGTCCTCGTTGGCCTCCGGCCGCGCGGGATCCCTGCCCTCGGTGAAGGCCTCGATGCGCATCGTCGCGGGCGCGCCCGTCAGTCGGCGGGCAGCGCGTCGAGCAGCAGCTGGGCGCGCGCGCGCTTCGCCTCGTCGGCGTCGCGCGCGACGATGCGCTGCAGCACGGAGCGCGCGCGCGGGTCGCGCGCCTCGCCGAGCTCGAAGGCGAGCGCGTCGCGGCGGTCGAAC
>JBEGVV010000112.1:0-18367 GCA_041178225.1 Pseudomonadota bacterium
CACGGTGACGATCGTCGCCGGAGCGGGCGACACCGACATCCTGCTCTCGATCGAGGGCCTGGCCGGCGGCAGCGCCGCCGACACGCTCGTGGGCGATGCCGCCGTCAACACGCTGCTGGGCAATGGCGGCGCGGACACGCTGAGGGGACTCGCCGGGAACGACACGCTTGATGGCGGCAGCGGGTCCGACACCGCGGACTTCAGCGACTACAGCGGCCCGTCGAGCGGCATCAACGTCACCATCAATTCGACCGGCACCGTGACCGTCAACGCCTCGGCTTCCGGTGTCGACGTCCTCATCGGGATCGAGAACATCATCGCCGGCACGGCCAACGACACCCTCGTCGGAGACGCGGCGGCGAATATCCTCGAGGGACGCGGCGGCAGCGACATCCTGCGCGGGCAGGGCGGGAACGACACGCTCGATGGCGGTGCCGGGAGCGACCACGCCGACTACTCCTACCTGCTGGCCGGCGTGACGGCGACGCTCGATTCCGCCGCGACGATCACGCTCGCGGTGGGCGATGGCGACACCGATGTCCTGGTCGGGATCGAGAATGTGGTCGGCGGAGGAAGCGCCGATCGACTGGTCGGCGACGGTGGCGTCAACGTGTTCACAGGGAATGCCGGCGACGACACGCTTTCCGGACGCGGAGGGAACGACACGCTGTTCGGCACAGCGGGCATCGACACCGCCGACTATGCCTACCTCGCGACCGGGTTCACCGCGACGCTTGCCTCTGCCGGCACCGTCACCGTGACGGCCGCCTCCGGTGACACGGACACGCTCTCGCTCGTCGAGAACATCTGGGGCGGCGGCGGCGCGGACACGCTCGTGGGCGACGGCACCGCGAACCTGCTGCGCGGCAATGGCGGCGACGACAGGCTCGATGGCGGGGCAGGCATCGACACGGTCGACTACGGCTACCTGTCGACCGGCTTCGCGGCGACGCTGGCCTCCGCGGGCACCGCGACGGTCACGGCTGCGACCGGCGACACCGACCTGATCGTCGCGATCGAGAACATCTTCGGCGGCAGCGGCGCGGACACGCTCGTGGGCGACGGCACCGCGAACCTGCTGCGCGGCAATGGCGGCAACGACACGCTCGATGGCGGCGCGGGCGCCGACACGGCGGACTTTGCCTACCTCTCCGCCGGCCTCACCGCGACGCTGGCCTCGACGGGGACGGCCACGGTGGTGGCCGCGGCAGGCGACACCGACGTCCTTGTCGGGATCGAGTCCATCGCCGGTGGCAGCGGCAGCGACATTCTGGCCGGCGACGCCGCGTCCAACGCGCTCACGGGCAACGATGGCAACGACACGCTGCGTGGTGCCGGCGGCAACGACACGCTGGTGGGCGGCGCTGGCTCCGACTTCGCGGATTTCTCGTATCTCGCGACGAACCTCACGGCGGTGCTTGTCAGCACGGCGACCGCGACGGTGGTGGCGGTGGCGGGCAGCGACACCGATCTCCTGGTCGGGATCGAGAACATCATCGGCGGCAGCGGCAACGACACGCTGACGGGCGACGCGTCCGACAACATCCTGCGCGGCAACGCAGGCAATGACACGATGAACGGTGGCAATGGCTACGACATCGTCGACTACGGCCATGTCACCACCAACCTCGTCGCCTCGGTGCTGGGCACCGGCACGGTGACGATCGCCGCGGGCGACACCGATACCCTGACCCTGATCGAGGGCATCATCGGCGGCAGCGGCAACGACACGCTCACCGGCAACGCGGACCTCAACACCCTGCGCGGTGGCGCGGGCAACGACACGCTGGACGGCAGCACTGGCTACGACCTCGCCGACTATGGCTACCTCTCGACGGGGCTCACGGCGACGCTGAACTCGACAGGCACGGCGACGGTGGTCGCCGCGGCCGGAGACACGGACCTGCTCGTCAGCATGGAGAACATCCTCGGCGGCAGCGGCAACGACACGCTGGTCGGCGACTCGGCCCTGATCTCCACGCTGTTCGGCGGCGCCGGCGACGACCTGCTGCGCGGGATGGACGGGGTCGACTCGCTCGTCGGCGGCGCGGGCATCGACACGGCGGATTATTCCTACGCCACGGGTGGCCTGAACGCGTCGCTCAACTCCACGGGCTCGATCACCCTCACCGTCTCGTCCACGGACGCGGACATCCTGTCCTCGATCGAGAACCTGATCGGCGGCAGCGGCGACGACATCTTCTTCGGCGACATGGGTGCGAACAGCCTGTCCGGTGGCGCCGGCAACGACACGCTCTCGGGCGGGGCGGGGGCGGACAGGCTGTCGGGCGGGCTCGGCGCGGACCGCTTCGCCTATGCCGCGGACGCGATCGGCCTCGCCGACGTGATCACGGATTTCGCCACTGGCGACGACGTGCTCGACCTCTCGCAGCTCCTCTCGGCCCTTGGCGGCGTTCCGGCCAATGCATCGTCCTTCGTGTCGATGGTCGAGAACCCCGGCGGCGTGGAAGTCCGGCTCGACCTCAACGGCGCGGCGGCCGGGAACTCGAACACCCTGCTTGTCACGATCGAGAACCAGAATGCTGCCCAGGTCCTGGCGCAGACGAATTTCGGCTAGGCCATGACCGCCAGGGTCTCGCGACCGGGACAAGGCGTTGGCGCGAACTCCGCGCGCCGCGGCCGTGATGGAGGCCTGCGATGACGCCCTCGGCGGCGCGGCGCCCGGTCGAGCTGGCGCAGGCCCAGGAGGCCAGGCGGGCGCTGGAAAGGGACACGAGCCTGCGCGTCAGCCTCGTGCCGGGCGAGCGCGTCGTCGTCGCGGTCGACGCGACGGACGTGCTCGAGATCGAGGGCGCGACCGGCGAGCTCCGCATCGTGCCGATCGATGGCGGCCTGCTCGTGGTCGACCAGGGCGGCGCGGAGATCGTGGTCCAGGTCTCCGGTGGCGAGCCCTCGATCGTGCTCGATGGACGGACCTTCGCCGTGGGCGACGTCGTCGCCGAGGCGCTGCAGCGCATCGATCCATCGCAAGGGATCTCGCGCCAGCAACCTGAGCAGCGCATCGCCGCCCCGGAAACGCTCCTCTCCCAGCCCGTCCAGCAGTCGCTCGCCCGCCAGGAACCAGCGGCGCAGGGGCCTGGGCGCATCGCCTCGGAGGCGCAGCCGCAGGGACCGGCCGCCGAGGACCCCCCGGGCCCCGTGGCCGCCGACGAGCCAGGTTTCGAGGAGCGGCTGGCGCAGGTTGACCCCGCGCCGGTCGATGGCGACGGCCAGGCGGCGACGATCGCCGCGATAGGTGGCGACGACTTCCTGCTCGGTACCAGCGGGGTGGACCTGCTCTCCGGCGGCGCGGGCGACGACACGCTCTGCGGCTGCGAGGGCGACGACACGCTCGCCGGCGGCGCCGACACGGACACGGCCCATTACGGCTACCTCGCCGCGGGCTTCACGGCGACGCTCGACGCGGCCGGCACCGCGACGGTGACGGCGGCGGCGGGCGACACGGACATCCTTGTCCTCGTCGAGAACATCGCGGGCGGGACCGGGGCGGACAGGCTGGCGGGCGACGGTGCCGCCAACATGCTCTCGGGCGGCGAGGGGGACGACACGCTTTCGGGCCGCGGCGGCGACGACACGCTGGATGGCGGCGTGGACGGGGACACCGCCGATTATCGCTACCTTTCGACGGGGATCACCGCGACGCTCGACAGCGGATCGACCGCGACGGTGACGGCCGCCGCGGGCGACACCGACATGCTCGTCAATATCGAGGACATCCTCGGCGGGAGCGGCGACGACTGGCTGTTCGGCGACATGGTCGGCAACCTGGTCGATGGCGGCGCGGGCGACGACATCCTGTCGGGAATGGATGGCGACGACACGCTTGCGGGGCGGGGCGGCGTCGACAGCCTCGACGGAGGCGCGGACACCGACACCGCCGACTACGCCTATCTCGCGACGGGCTTCACGGCGTCGCTGGACTCGTCGGGCACGGCGACGGTCACGCTGGCGGCGGGCGACACCGACGAGCTGGCGGGCATCGAGAACATCCTCGGCGGCGCGGGTTCCGACTTCCTCGATGGCGACGGCAGCGCCAATGTCCTGGACGGCGGTGGCGGCGACGACACGCTGCGCGGCCATTCCGGCGACGACACCCTGGTCGGAGGGGACGGCAACGACCAGGCGCGCTACGGCTACTCGCTCGCGGCGATCACGGCCACGATCGATGCCCTCGGCACCGTTACCGTCGTGGCCGGCGCGGGTGACACCGACATCCTCGTGGGCGTCGAGGGGATCGCCGGCAGCAGCGTCGACGACCTCCTCGTCGGCGACGCCGGGGCCAACCTCATCGGCGGCAACACCGGCAACGACACGCTCTCGGGTCGCGGCGGGAACGACACCCTGGCCGGTGGCGCGGACATGGACACCGCCGACTATTCCTATCTCGCGACCGGCTTCACGGCGACGCTCGACGCGGGAGGCACGGTGACGGTCGTCGCGGCGGCCGGCGACACCGACACGCTGGCTGGCCTCGAGAACCTGCTGGGCGGCGACGGCGACGACCTGTTCTTCGGCGACGCGGGTTCCAACACGATCTCGGGTGGCGGCGGCGCGGACAGGATCTCGGGCGGCGCCAGCGGCGACCTGCTGCTCGGCGGCGCTGGTGCCGACACGCTGGCCGGCGATGGCGGCGACGACAGCCTGTCCGGTGGCGCCGGGGCGGACCGCCTCACGGGCGGCGGCGGGGTCGACCGCTTCGTCTTCGGGGCGGACGCGCTCGATGCGGCCGACGTGATCGTCGACTTCGAGACCGGCGAGGCGCTGGACTTCGCCGCGCTGCTGGAGAGCCTTGGTGGCTCTGAGGCGACGATCGGCGACTACGTGAGCTACCTGCAGAATGGCGCCGACGTCGAGATCTGGGTCGACCAGAACGGCGCGCTGGCAGGAGGCGTGGATACGCTGGTTGCGGTGGCCTTGAACCGGACGGAGATGGACCTGCCGGCCATCCTGTCATCCCCCGAGGTCATGGGGATCTAGCCGGCGCAGGACGCGGCAGGTTGGCCGGCGCCGCGCGTCAGGCCCTTGCGCCGATGCGCGCGCAGATATGCTTCCACTCCGCGGCGGTGACCGGGCCCACGGAGAGGCGCGACTGGCGCAGCAGGGCCATGCCGGCGAGCGCGGGATCGGCCTTGATGTCGGCGAGCGACAGCGGCGTGCGCGCCGCGGCGAGCGGGACGACGTCCACCATGCCCCACTTGCCGGTCGGGTCGGTGTGGTCGGGATACCAGGTCCGCGCGACCTCCATCGTGCCGACGATCTCCTTGCCGATGTTGGAGTGGTAGAAGAACGCGCGGTCGCCGACCTGCATCGAGCGCAGGTTGCGCGCGGCCTGGTGGTTGCGCACGCCATCCCAGTGGCCGCGCCCGTCGGCGACGAGGCGCGACCATGGATAGACGTCGGGTTCCGACTTCATCAGCCAGAATTGCATCGCTTCAGCCCTCTTCCCTGAGCGGGCGCGCCATCAGCGCCGCTATCGCCTCGTCGATCCCCGCGGCGCGGTGGAGGATGGCGTCCACGGCCTCCGCGATCGGCATCTCGATCCCGCGGCCGCGCGCGAGCGCGGCGACCGCCGCCGCCGTGGCGACGCCCTCGACGACGCTGCGGCGGTCGCGCAGCAGCGCCGCGAGCGCCGCGCCCTTGCCGAGCTCGACGCCCAGCGCGTAGTTGCGCGACTGCGCGGAGGAGCAGGTGAGGGCCAGGTCGCCGAGGCCGGACAGCCCCATCAGCGTCTCGCGCCGCGCGCCGAGCGCCTCGCCCAGCCGCGCCATCTCCGCGAGGCCGCGGGTGAGCAGCGCGGCGCGCGCGCTCTCGCCCAGCCCGCGTCCCATCACGACGCCGCAGGCGATCGCCACGACGTTCTTGAGCGCGCCGCCGACCTGCACGCCGACCGGATCGTCGCTGGCATAGACGCGCAGGCGCGGGGTCGCGAGCGTCGCGGCGAGCCGGCGTGCGCGCTCCATCTCCGGCGCGGCGAGCACGACGGCCGTGGGCAGGCCCGCGGCGAGGTCGCGCGCGAAGCCGGGGCC
The DNA here is from genome assembly GCA_041178225.1 of Pseudomonadota bacterium. GTDB lineage: Bacteria > Pseudomonadota > Alphaproteobacteria > CACIAM-22H2 > CACIAM-22H2 > CAIOSQ01. Next base: position 6,048 of record JBEGVV010000112.1, read on the forward strand.
GCTCAGCACGGCGAGCGGCGCGCCGGGCAGGGCGGCGGCCACCGCCTCGGTCGGCAACCTGCCGGTGGCGCGCTCGAAGCCCTTGGCGGCGAGGATCGTGTCGCCGGCGAAGCCCGCGTCGCGCATGCGCGCGGCGACCTCGGCGCAGAACTGCGTCGGCACGGCGAGGACCGCCGCGTGGCGGCCGGCCAGCGTCGCGGCGAGGTCGGTGGAGGCGCGCAGCGACGGCGCGAGCCGGACGCCGGGGAGGCACGGCGTGTTCTCGGCCATGCGCGCGATCGCGTCCACGACGTCGTCGCGCCGCGCCCAGAGCGCGACGTCGCGCCCCGCGGCGGCGAGGACCTGCGCGATCGCCGTGCCCCAGGCACCGGCGCCGATCACGGCGACTCCGTTCGTTCCCGACATGGCGCGGCGGAGTCTTCGGGCCTCTGCCATGGCGACGCAAGCGCGGACGGGAGAATTCCCTCCGGTGCGGAAATCCGCGGGTTTTCCGCCCCGGAGAGGGTTCCCACGGGGAATTCCGTCCTCGTGCGCATGGATGGGGCGAGGGGTCGCGGGCGGTCGCGGCGGCTGGCACGGGACGGCGCGGCGTGTTCAAGTGCGCCGATGGGGGCAAGGATACTCGTGCTTGGCGCGGGCGGTGGCTTCGGCGGCGCCGTCGCGCGCGAATTCGCGGCGCGCGGGGACGCGGTGCGCTGCCTGCTGCGCGATCCCTCGCGCCTGCCCGCGCTGGAAGGGCTCGAGCCCTTCGCGGGGGATGCACAGGACCGCTCGGCGCTCGTGCGCGCTGCCGATGGCGTCGAGGTCATCGTCCACGCCGTCTCCTATCCCTTCCCGCAATGGGATCCGTGGATGCGCGAGGCGACCGCCAAGATCGTCGCGACGTGCCGCGAGGCCGGCGCGCTGCTGGTCTTCCCGGGCAACGTGTTCGGCTTCGGCGCTCAGACCGATCGCGCCCTCGCCGAGGACGCGCCGCAGGAGGCGACGACGCGCAAGGGCAGGCTGCGCGCGGAGCTCGAGTTCATGATCCAGCGCGCCTGCGACGATGGGCGCATGCGCGCGCTCGTGGTGCGCTCGGGGGACCTCTTCGGGCCTGGCCTGCGCGGCGGCCTCGCCGAGCGAGTCTTCGGCCGCGCGGCCGCGGGCAGGTCCATGCGGCTGCCGGGGCGGCTCTCCGCGCCGCATCAATGGGCCTACCTGCCCGACCTCGCGCGACTGGTCGCCGACCTCGTCGCGCTCGGCGGCGCGCTGGCGCCCTTCCAGCCCGTGCATTTCGCCGGGCATGTCTTCATCCGGCAATCCGACTTCCTCGCGCAGGTCGCCGCCGCCGCCGGCCATCCCGGGCTTCCGGCTGGCACGATCCCATGGTGGGCGCTGCGCCTCGCTGCGCTGGTCGACCCGATGGCGCGCGAGATGCTCGAGCTCGACTACCTCTTCGACGAGGCGGTGATCCTCGACGATCCCGAGCGTCGGCGGCTGCTTCCGGGTTTCCGCCAGGTGCCCCTGCCCGAGGCGATCGCGGCAACGCTCGCCGGCTGGCGGGGCGCGACCTAGGCCGCGCGCGGGTCCAGCGGCCAGCGCGGCCGCGCGGGCGCGTCGAGCGCGTCGCTTTCGCCGCGCGCGAGCCGCTCCACCCCGGCCCAGGCGATCATCGCCGCGTTGTCGGTGCAGAGCGCCAGCGGCGGCGCGCGCAGCGGAAGGCCGCGCTCGGCGCCGACCGCCGCTAGGCGCGCGCGGATCTCCGCGTTCGCGGCCACGCCGCCGGCCACCACCAGGGCGGTCGGCGCGACGCCGCGCTCCGCCGCCATGCCGAGCGCGTTGCGCGCCCGGTCGGCGACGACGTCCGCGACCGCGCGCTGGAAGGACGCGGCGAGGTCCGCGAGGTCGCGCCCGCGCGGCAGGCCATCGAACTGCTCCACCGCGATGCGCATCGCGGTCTTCAGCCCCGAGAAGGAGAAGTCGCAGCCGGGCCGGCCGGCCAGGGGCCGCGGCAGCGCGAAGCGCGCCGGATCGCCGCCGGCGGCGGCGCGCTCGAGCGCCGGGCCGCCGGGATAGCCGAGGCCGAGCAGCTTGGCGGACTTGTCGAAGGCCTCGCCCGCCGCGTCGTCGATCGTGCCACCCAGCCGCGAGTATCGCCCGCCATCCTCGACGACGAGGAACTGGCAATGGCCTCCCGAGGCGAGGAGCAGGAGATAGGGGAACTCGACGCCCGGATCGAGGCGCGGCGAGAGCGCATGGCCCTCCAGGTGGTTGATCGCGAGGAAGGGCACGCCGAGGGCCAGCGCGATGGCCTTGCCGGTCATGGCGCCGACCACGAGCCCGCCGATCAACCCCGGACCGAGCGTCGCGGCGACGGCATCGATCCCGCTCCAGCCGACGCCGCTCCCGGCGATCGCGCGGCGGACGACCTCGTCGCAATGGTCGAGATGGGCGCGCGCCGCGATCTCGGGCACCACGCCGCCATGGACCTCGTGCAGGGCCACCTGGGACAGCACGACGCTGGACAGGATGCGCCGGTCGCCGCGCAGCACGGCCGCGGCGGTCTCGTCGCAGGAGGTCTCGATGCCGAGGACGATCGGAGGTGCGGCGGTCATGCGGACGGGAAATGCATGGGCGGGAGGGGCGTACACGATTTTGTGATCGAACGGTGGATTGAGGCGAGTGCGGTTGGCCTCTAAGGTGAATCAAACGCCGGGGATGTCTTGGTCGGCTCGAAGATAAACCACAGAGTGTGCGAATGAACGAGCGCAAGACGCCCGGACGCAGCGCAGTCTCCCCCCCGGCGCTGCGGATCGCCGACCAGGTCGACCAGGTGAACCGGATCGTCTACGGGCTCGGCTTCAGCGCCGGGCTCAACCCCGCCCAATGGGCCGCGCTGCGCTACCTCGCGCGCGCGGAGGGCGCGGGATGCACCGTCTCGGCCCTTGCGCACCACCAGGGCGTCACCGCGCCCACGGCTTCCGAGACGGTGTCCGCCCTGGTGCGCAAGGAACTGGTCGCGCGCAGCCCGTCGAGTTCCGACCGCCGCAGCCACAGGCTGTCCCTGACGCAGGCGGGGATCGACCTGCTCGACGCCGATCCGCTGCACCAGGTCGCGACGGCCATCGATTCGCTGAGCACCGACCAGCGCTCGCATCTTGGCGCGGCGCTGGACCTGCTGGCGGGCCAGCTGCGCGAGCGCCGCCGCACCGCGCGCCGCCGCGGCTGAACCCGGCGACGCCGCGGCCAGCGGCTCAGTCTACGATGAAGAGCCGCGCGCCGCGCTCGGTAGAGGAGCGGTGCGGTTCCGCGCCATCCGCGACCTGGTAGCTCTGGCCCGGCGCGAGCACGAAGCGGCGCCCGTCCTGGAGCTCGGTCGAGAGCTCGCCCTCGAGCACCAGCAGCACGTGCCCCTTGCTGCACCAGTGGTCGGCCTTGTAGCCCGGGCTGTACTCGACCATCCGCACGCGGATGCCCGCGAAATTGCGCGTGCGCCAGGTCGCGAAGCCGGTCTCGCCCGGATGCGTGGTCGGCAGGATCGTCGCCCAGTCGGTCGTGCCGAAGGGGATGTCGCGCATCTCCATGGTCGTCAGTCCTCCCGCGTGAGCTTGCGCAGAGCGCGCACGAAGTCCGCGCGCGCCTGTTCCTCGTGCGCGTGGTGCCCCTCGCGCACGACCCATCTGCCGCCGACGATCACGTCCCTCACGGCGCGGTCGTTGCCGGAGAAGATCCACGCATCCACCAGCGCGTCGCCCGCGCGCTCGGCGAGGAGCGGGTGCTCGTGGTCGAGGACGACGAGGTCGGCGCGGCATCCCGGCGCGATCGCGCCCACGGGCCTTCCCATCGCCTGCGCGCCGCCGGCGAGCGCGGCGCGCAGCAGCGCCATGCCGGTCGACTGGCCAGCGCCGGGGGCGGAGAGGTTGCGCTGGCCGCTCGCCAGGCGCTGGCCATACTCGTACCAGCGCAGTTCCTCGACCGGGCTCGTCGAGACGTTCGAGTCCGAGCCGAAGCCGATGCGGCCGCCCGCGGCGGAATAGGCCCCGGCGGGGAAGAAGCCGTCGCCGAGATTGGCCTCGGTCGTCGGGCAGATGCCGGCGACGGCGCCGCTGGCCGCGAGGCGCCGCGTCTCGTCGGCGTCCATGTGCGTGGCGTGCACGAGGCACCAGCGCTTGTCGACCGGCGCGTTGTCGAGCAGCCAGGCGACGGGGCGCGCGCCCGACCAGGCGACGCAGTCCTCGACCTCGCGCCGCGTCTCCGCCACGTGGATGTGCACGGGCGCCGTCGCGTCGACGGCGTCGATGGCCGCGAGCGTCGCGGCGAGGTCCGCGGGATCGACCGCGCGCAGCGAATGCGGCGCGACGCCGACGCGGACCTGGGCGTCGCCGCGATGGCGCCGCGACAGCGTCTCGACCAGGCGCGCATACCGATCCGCGCCGAGCACGAAGCGCGCCTGCGCGCCCGAGGTCGGCTTGCCGCCGAAGCCGCCGCGGCGATAGGCGACGGGAAGGAGCGTCAGGCCGATGCCGCTCGCGCCAGCGGCCGCGCAGATGGCGTCGGAGAGGGTCGTCTCCTCCTCGTAGGAGGCGCCGCCGCGGTCGTTGTGGACGTAGTGGAACTCGGCCACGCTCGTGTAGCCGTGCCGAAGCAGCTCGACATGCAGCTGCGCCGCGATCGCCTCCACCTCGCGCGGGCCGAGCCGGTCGACGAAGCGGTACATCAGGTCGCGCCACGACCAGAAGCTGTCTCCCGCCGGGCCGCCACGCTCGGCGAGCCCAGCCATGGCGCGCTGGAATGCATGGCTGTGCAGGTCGGGGATGCCGGGCAGCACGGGGCCGTGCAGGCGCTCGGCGCCATCGGCCGCGGCGCTGGCGGCGACGGACAGGATCGTGCCGCCGGCATCGACCTCGACCAGGACGTCGTCCGCCCATCCGCCCGGAAGGAGCGCGGCGGGTGCGTGGAAGCGGGGCATCGACGGCCCTCCATGGCCGGTCTAGAACAGCGCGACGACTCTTGCCCGCCGCGACCGTGGCCGCGCAAGACGTTTCGGGAGCGACGAGATGGCGGAACGCTGGGACACGCTATGGACCAACCTGCGCCTCGCGACCATGGTCGCGGGTGGCGCGCCCTATGGCGCGATCGAGGATGGCGCGATCGCGGTGCGCGACGGTCGCATCGCCTGGGTCGGCGCGCGCGGCGAGATGCCCGCGCACGAGGCGGGCGCCACCCATGACTGCGCCGGCCGCTGGGCGACGCCCGGCCTCGTCGACTGCCACACCCACCTGGTCTTCGGCGGCGACCGCGCGCGCGAGTTCGAGATGCGCCTCGGCGGCGCGACCTACGAGGAGATCGCGCGCGCCGGCGGCGGCATCAGATCGACCGTGGCGGCGACGCGCGCGGCGAGCCTCGACGACCTCGTCGACGCCGCCCGGCCGCGCCTCGCGGCGCTGGCGCGCGAGGGCGCGACGACCGTGGAGATCAAGTCGGGCTACGGGCTCGACATCGAGACGGAGGCACGCCAGCTGCGCGCGGCGCGCGCGCTGGGCGCGGCGGGCGGGCCGCGCGTCGCGACGACCTTCCTCGGCGCGCACGCGCTGCCGCCGGAATTCGCCGGGCGCCAGGGCGAGTATGTCGACCTCGTCGCCGGGCCGATGCTCGACGCGATCGCCGCCGAGGGCCTTGCCGACGCGGTCGACTGCTTCGCCGAGCGCATCGCCTTCACCCCGGAGGAGACGGCGCGGGTCTTCTCCGCCGCGCGGGCGAAGGGGCTCGCGGTGAAGCTCCACGCCGACCAGCTCAGCGACCAGGGCGGCGCGGCGCTCGCCGCGCGCTTCGGCGCGCTCTCGGCCGACCATGTCGAGTTCTCCTCGGAGGAGGGCGTCGCCGCAATGGCCGCCGCGGGGACGGTCGCCGTGCTGCTGCCCGGCGCATTCTACTTCCTGCGCGAGAAGCAGCTGCCGCCGCTGGACGCGCTGCGCCGGCACGGCGTGCCGATCGCGCTCGCGACCGACGCCAATCCCGGCTCCTCGCCGCTGCTGTCGCCGCTGCTGGCGATGAACATGGCAGCGACCCTGTTCCGCATGACGCCGGAGGAGGCGCTCGCCGGCTTCACCCGCAACGGCGCGCGCGCGCTCGGCCTGTCCGCGGAGACCGGCACGCTCGAGGCCGGCAAGGCCGCGGACGTCGCGATCTGGGACATCGAGCGGCCGGCCGAGCTCGCCTACTGGATCGCCCGCAACCCGCTGCATCTCGCCCTGCGCGGCGGCGTCCCCATGGAGCTGCGCGCATGACGCCGACCTTCACATTCACGCAAGGCGACTCGCCCCTCGTCGTCAGCGCGCCGCATGTCGGCACCTACGTGCCGGCCGCGATCCTCGGCAGGCTGGCGCCGGAGGCCGCCGAGCTCGCGGACACGGACTGGCACATCGAGCGGCTCTACGACTTCGCGCGCGGCCTCGGCGCCTCGATGATCGCGGCCACGCATTCGCGGCTGGTCATCGACCTCAACCGCGACCCCGAGGGCAGGCCGCTCTATCCCGGCGCGAGCAACACCGAGCTCTGCCCGCTCGGCACCTTCGCCGATGGCCCTGTCTACCGGACGGGCGCCGAGCCCTCCGCCGACGAGGTCGCGCGGCGCGTCGAGCTCCACTGGCGCCCGTACCACGAGGCGCTCGCGGCGGAGCTCGCCCGGGTGCGCGCGCGCTTCGGCGTCGCGGTGCTGTGGGACGCGCATTCCATCGTCTCGCGCGCGCCCCGCTTCTTCGAGGGCGTGCTGCCGGACTTCAACCTCGGCACCGCGGATGGCGCGAGCTGCGACGCCGGCCTCGCGGCGCGCGTGGAAAGGATCCTCGCCTCCACGCCCGGCTTCACATCGGTCCACAACGGGCGCTTCAAGGGCGGCTACATCACGCGGCGCTACGGGCGGCCGGGCGAGGGCGTGCACGCGCTCCAGCTGGAGATGGCGCAGAGCGCCTACATGGTGGAGGGGCCGCCCTTCGCGTGGGACCACCACCGGGCGGAGCGCGTGCGCCCGGCGATCCGCGCCTGCCTCGAGGCGTGCCTCGACTGGGCGCGCGGCCGCGCCGCGCGTCAGTAGGAGACCAGCCCGCCGAAGGGCACGTCGAGCCGCGCCCGCCCGCCGAGGAAGCCGAGCTCCATGATGCAGGCGGCGCCGCGCACGTCCGCGCCAGCCTTGCGCAGCAGCGTGATCGCGGCCGCGAGCGTGCCGCCGGTCGCGAGGACGTCGTCGAGCACCACGACGCGCTGGCCCGGCCGGACGGCGTCGTCGAGGATCTCGATCGTGTCCGTGCCGTATTCGAGGTCGTAGGTATGGGGCAGGGTGCGGCCAGGCAGCTTGCCGCGCTTGCGCACCATCACGAAGCCGCAGCCCAGCGCCAGCGCGAGCGGCGCGGCCACCAGGAAGCCGCGGGATTCGATCCCGGCCAGCAGTTCCGGCCGGTGCGGGCGCACGATGTCGGCGAGGCCGTCGATGCAGGCCTTCCACGCGCGGGCATCCGCGAGCAGCGGGGAGATGTCGCGGAACAGGATCCCGGGCTTCGGGAAGTCCGGGACGTCGCGGATATAGGCCTTGAGGTCCATGGGCGCGCTGCCTCGCGAGGTGCTGGATGGGGCGCGGATCCTAGTCGCAACGACGCAGGCGGTTCCAGCCCGGGCCTTTCGCCCTCTCGTGGTCGCGCGAGGGGGCTCGTTTACCTTCGGTTAGGAATGCCCGCTTAGCGTCCCCCGGTCGGTTAAGGAGATCCAAATGACGCAGGCCCTCAGGCTCGGGGACGTGGAGCGGTTGCTGGCCGACGGCTCGCCCGGCTCGCGCTCCGTTGTTGCGAGCGCCGTGGCGCGCATGGGCGAGGTCCCGGCGCTCTCGTCGTCGCAGCGCGAGGCCTGGGAGCACGTGGTGCGGGTCTTCGCGCGCGACGCGGAGATGGTCGTGCGTGCCGCGCTGGCCGAGGAGGTCAAGTCCAGCACGAGCCTGCCGCGCGACGTCGCCGAGATGCTGGCGCGCGACGCGATCGACGTGGCGCGGCCGATCCTCGGCTTTTCCGAGGCGCTGTCGGAGGAATTGCTGGTCGAGCTCGCCGCCGAGGGCGGGCCCGAGAGGCAGGAGGCGATCGCCGGGCGTCGCAGCGTCTCGCCGCCCGTGAGCGGGGCACTGATCGCCAACGCCGAGGCGCCGGCCGTCGCACGCCTCGCCGCCAACGAGGGCGCCCAGATCGAGGTGGGCGACTTCGAGCACATGCTCGAGCGCTTCGCGGAGTCCTGGCAGGTCGTGCAGGGCGTCGCGCGACGCAGGCAGCTGCCGCCCAGCATCGCGGAGAAGGTCATCGGCCTCGTGGCGCGCAAGCTCAACGTCGACCTGATCAAGCGGCATTCCCTGCCGCCGGCCATCGCCGCGAAGCTCATCGAGCATGCGCGCGAGAAGACGACCGCCGGCTACGCCGCGATCATCGGCCGTGCGGAATCCTCGCGCGCGCTGGCGCGCCAGATGAACCAGACGGGCAAGCTCACGCCCACGGCAGCGATACGCTCGCTGTGCATGGGCGACCAGGCCTTCTTCGAGGCCGCGATCGCGATGCGCAGCGGCCTCGCCGCCGACGTCGTGCAGGCGGCGATCGCGGATCCCGCGGGAACCGCGCTTTCATCGGCCTGCCAGAAGGCGGGCATACAGGCGAACCAGCTGCCGGTCGTGCGCGCCGCGCTCAAGGCGATCGCCGACACGCCGTTCGAGGGGGACCCGAGCGCCCACATGCAGCGCGTGATCTCGCGCGTGCTCACGCAGGTCGAGGACATCGGCGCCGAGACGCTCGACTTCCTGCTCGCGAAGCTGGGGACCTTGCAGACGGAAAACCGCGCCTGAGGCGGCCTGGCGCGCCCCCGGGTCAGGGCGCGAACTGGTCGGAGTGAGAGGATTCGAACCTCCGGCCCCTTGGTCCCGAACCAAGTGCTCTACCAGGCTGAGCTACACTCCGGCCATCTCGCCCGGGACCCGGAAGTCCCGTGCGGCGGCGGGTTATAGCCCCGCCCCGCAGGCGCTGCAAGCGATGGCGCTGGCCTCGACGCGCGCGGGGGCTCAATGCGCGCGATGGATGGCGAACTCGACCAGCTCGGCGAGCGCGCGCTTGACCGGATGCTCCGGGAAGATCCCCAGCGCGTCGCGCGCGATGGCGCCGTAGTGGCGCGCGCGCTCGACCGTGTCGCGCAGCGAGCCATGGCGGTTCATCAGCTCGATCGCCCGCTCGAGGTCGCCAGGCCGCTGGTCGAGCGCCTCCAGCGTGCGGCGCCAGAACTGGCGCTCCTCGTCGTCGCCGCGCAGGAAGGCGAGCACGACCGGCAGCGTGATCTTGCCGTCGCGGAAGTCGTCGCCGACCGACTTGCCCATCTTCTCGGCGGTCGAGGCGTAGTCGATGACGTCGTCGACGAGCTGGAAGGCGATGCCGAGGTTCAGGCCGTAGCTCTCCAGCGCCTCTTCCTCGGCGCGCGGCCGCCCGGCGACGATCGCGCCGACGCGCGCGGCGGCGGCGAAGAGCGTCGCGGTCTTCGCGCGGATCACCTCGAGATAGGCGCTCTCCGTGGTCTCGGTGTCGTTGGCGGTGGTGAGCTGCAGCACCTCGCCCTCCGCGATCACCGCCGAGGCGTTGGACAGGATGCGCAGCACGTCGAGCGAGCCGTCCTCGACCATCACCTGGAAGGCGCGGCTGAACAGGAAGTCGCCGACGAGGACGGAGGACTTGTTGCCCCAGACCGCGTTGGCCGTCGCGCGGCCGCGGCGCAGGTCGGACTCGTCGACCACGTCGTCGTGGAGCAGGGTGGCGGTGTGGATGAACTCCACGCAGGCCGCGAGGTGCACGTGGCGCTCGCCCGACGACACGCCGCACAGGCGCGCGGCGGCGAGGGTCAGCATGGGGCGCATGCGCTTCCCGCCGGCGGCGACGATGTGGCCGGCCAGCTGCGGGATCAGCGCCACCGGGCTGTGCATCCGGCGCACGATCACCTCGTTGACCCGCTTCAGGTCCTCGCCGACCAGCGCCATCAGCGGCGCCAGCGACGGGCCGCGCGCCCGCTCGCGTCCTTCCTCGAGATTGACGACGATTGCCACCTGATTGTCCCCGATTGCCCGCGCGCCGCGAAAACCGCAGCATAGTCCGCGCCGTGGCGCGATCAATCAAGCATCGCGGCCGCGCATCGCGGGACAGGACGGACGGCCAGGCCGATGGATGAGGATGGCGCGACGACCCATGGCACGCTGCTCGGGGGGAAGGTCGCCTTCGAGCAGCCGGCCGCGGGCTACCGCGCGGCGATCGACCCCGTGCTGCTGGCGGCGGCCGTCGTGGCCGCGCGGGGCGCCGCGCTCGAGCTCGGCGCCGGCACGGGCGCGGCGAGCCTCTGCCTGGCCTGGCGCCGCCCGGGGCTGTCCATCGTCGCGCTCGAACTCGCCGCGGCGCCGGCGGCGCTGGCGCGGCGCAACGTCGTCGCCAACGGGTTCGGTAGCCGCGTCGAGGTCGTCGAGGCCGATGTCGCGCGGCTTCCGCCCGGCCTCGCCGGGCGCTTCGATGCCGTGTTCATGAACCCGCCCTTCGCGCCGGCCGGCTCGTCCTCGCCCTCGCCGCGCCCGGCGCGGCGCCGCGCCCATGTCGAGGCGGGGGACGCGGGGCTCGAGGCCTGGGTCGCGGCGGCGCGGCGCGCGCTGCGCCCGCGCGGCAGGCTGGCGATGATCCATCGCGCCGAGCGCCTGCCGGGCATCCTGGCGCTGCTGGCCACGTCCTTCGGCGACATCGAGGTCGTGCCGCTCTGGCCCGGGCAGGGGCAGGCCGCGCGCCGCGTCGTGCTGCGCGCGCGGCTCGGCGCGCGCGGTGGCGCCGCGCTGTCGCCGGGCCTCGTCCTGCACGAGGCCGGCGGCGCCTTCACCGCCGCGGCGCAGGCCGTGCTGCGCGACGGGTCCTCGCTCGACGACGCGATCGCCCGAGCGCGGGCTTGCGGGCAGGCCGCGCCCGACGCATGAATGGCGGCGCGATGCCTGCCCGCACCGACACCGAGCTCCTCGCCGCCCTGCGCGCCTCGCTGCGCGCCGGGCGCGTCGAGCTGCGCCTGGACGCGCGGCGCCTCGACATGGTCGACAGCCCCGTCTCGGTGCAGGCCGAGTCGACGCGCTGGCTCTACGGCATGGTCCTCGCCACGGGCGCGGCCTGGTGGTGGGGCGGCGAGGCGGCCGGGCTCGCGACCGGAGCGGCCTCGGTCGCGTGCTGGTTCCTCTGGGTGCGCCGGGACGTGGCTCGGCGGATCCGCCGGCGCGTGGAGACGGTCGCCCTGGACGACGCCGCGACCTGGCGGCGGCTCTGGCGCCATGGTGGCCTTTCGCTGGGCGTCGCGGGCGGCGGCGGGGCCTGCGCGGCGCCGGACGGAAACTGGATGCAGTTCGTGCGCGACCTCGACGGGGCCGCCAGCGAAGGACGGGTATGATGGGCAGCTTCTGGAAACTCCTCCTCGTCGTCGCGGTGGTCGCCATCGCATGGTTCGGCTGGCGGTGGTTCCAGCGCTGGGAGAAGGAGCGACGCGAGATCGCCGACCGGCGCGGCGCCGAGGACGCGGTGCGCCGCCAGCGCGGAAAGGCCGACGAGGTCCAGGTCGAGGAACTCTCGAAGTGCCGGACCTGCGGCGCCTTCGTGGCCTCGGGCGCGCGCGGCTGCGGCAAGCCCCGCTGCCCCTATCCGGGCTGATCCGCGGCCCGGGGTGGAGGGGCGCCGCCCGCGTCCTTCGGTCGCGCGGCCCATGCGGGCGTTCGGCGGTTGACACCCCGACCTTCGCGGATATGGTGCGCCGCAAAATCGACTCGGCGCAGGAGCCCGTGGAAACACCCCGATCCTTTCAGGGCCTCATCCTGACGCTCCAGCAATACTGGGCGGCCCAGGGCTGCGTGATCCTCCAGCCCTACGACATGGAGGTCGGCGCCGGGACCTTCCATCCCGCCACGACCCTGCGCGCGCTCGGGCCCGCTTCCTGGAACGCCGCCTACGTGCAGCCCTCGCGCCGTCCCGCCGACGGGCGCTATGGCGAGAACCCCAACCGGCTCCAGCACTACTACCAGTTCCAGGTCATCATGAAGCCGTCGCCGGCCGACGCGCAGGACCTCTACCTGGGCTCGCTGCGCGCCATCGGCATCGATCCCGCGCGCCACGACATCCGCTTCGTCGAGGACGACTGGGAGAGCCCGACGCTCGGCGCATGGGGCCTCGGCTGGGAAGTCTGGTGCGACGGCATGGAGGTGACGCAGTTCACCTATTTCCAGCAGGTCGGCGGCATCGAGTGCGATCCCGTGCCTGTCGAGCTGACCT
>JBEGVV010000113.1:0-5622 GCA_041178225.1 Pseudomonadota bacterium
CAGAGGTAGTCGCGAAGCATGGCCACCAGCGGCACGTCCGCCGGCGGCATCGGGTAGTCGGCGAGCCGCACCGGACGCACCCAGGCGAGCACCTGCCCCTCGCGCGGCGCCGGCGTGCCGCGCCAGCGCCGGCACAGGTAGAGCGGCATCAGCAGGTGGAACTCGGGATAGCGGTGCGAGGCGAAGGCGAAGGGAGCCAGGCAGGCGGCGGAGATGTCGACGCCGAGTTCCTCGGCGAGCTCGCGCACCAGCGCCGCCTCGGGCGTCTCGCCCTCGCGCAGCTTGCCGCCCGGGAACTCCCAGAGCCCGGCCATCGACTTGCCGGGCGGGCGCTGCGCGACGAGGACGCGCCCGTCGTCGTCGACCAGCGCCGCGGCGGCGACCAGGAGGATGCGCGCGGCCTGCGAGGCCGGCGCGCTCCAGCCGGCGGGGACGTCGCCGGCGCAGCCGCCGGCGGCCGCCGGGTCAGCTGCGGTAGCTGCCGTTGATGTCGACATAGCCGTGGGTCAGGTCGCAGGTCCACACCGTCGCGCGGCCCTTGCCCACGCCGATCTCCGCCTCGACGAGGATGTCGCGGCCGGCCATGTGGCGCGCCACCGGCGCCTCGTCGTAGCCGGGCACGAGGTCGCCGCGGCGCGCAATGGTGACGCCGCCGATGCGCACGCTGGTGCGGTCGCGGTCCGCGGGCTGGCCCGACTTGCCGATCGCCATCACGACGCGGCCCCAGTTCGCGTCGCCCGCGGCGATCGCGGTCTTCACGAGCGGCGAGTTGGCGATCGCGAGCGCGACCTTGCGCGCCGAGGCGTCGCTCGCGGCGCCGGACACCTTGATGGTGACGAATTTCTGGGCGCCCTCGCCATCCTTCGCCACGAGCTGCGCGAGCTCGACCAGCAGCTCCTTCAGCCTGGCGCGGAAGTCGCGCAGCGCCGGGTCGGCGGCCGAGCGCACCGCGGCATGCGCGGCCTTGCCGGTGGCCGCGAGCAGGACGGTGTCGGAGGTCGAGGTGTCGCCGTCCACGCTCATGCAGTTGAAGGACGCATCCGTGCCGTCGCGCAGCAGCGCGCGCAGCACGGAGGCGGGCAGCCGCGCGTCGGTGAAGACGTAGCCGAGCATCGTCGCCATGTCCGGCGCGATCATCCCGGAGCCCTTGCAGAAGCCCATGATCGTCACCTCGGTCCGGCCGATGCGCGCCTTGCGCACCGCGGCCTTCGGGAAGGTGTCCGTGGTCATGATGGCGCGCAGGGCGCGCTCCGCCCCGCCGGCGTCGAGCGACGCGGCGAGCGCGGGCAGCGTCGCCTCGATCTTCTCCACCGGCAGCTTCATGCCGATCACGCCGGTGGAGGAGACGAAGACCTCCTCGGCCGTGCAGCCGAGCAGCGCGGCCGTGCGGCGCGCGGTGCGCTCGACGGCCCGGAAGCCGTCGCGGCCGGTGAAGACATTGGCGTTGCCGGCGTTGACGACGATGGCGCGCGCGCGCCCGTGACGCGCCTGCGCGCGGCACCACTCGACCGGCGCCGAGCACATCGTGTTGCGCGTCGTCACCGCGGCGATGGTCGATCCCGCTTCGAGCGCCGCGACCATCAGGTCGTCGCGCCCCTTGTAGCGCATGCCCGTGCAGCCGGCGGCGAAGCGCAGGCCCGCGATGGCGGGGAGCGCCGGCAGTCCGGCGGGAGCGAGCGGGGAGACGGGATGCTTCGCCATGGTGGTCCTGTCCTGCGTGTGTCGTGCCGGCGGCTCAGCGCGCGGGCGTGCCGTCGGCGTTGAAGCGCTCGATCTTCGCCGTCGCGCGCAGCTTCTCGATCTCGGCGGCGACGACCTCCTGCTGGATCTGGCTCGTGATCTCCTCGCGCAGGTCGTCGAGGCTCTGCGCCACGCTGCGGACCTTGTCGACGCGGATGACGTGCCAGCCGAACTGCGTCTTCACCGGCCTGTCGGCCGTCTGCCCCTCCTTCAGCGAGAACGCCATCTCGGAGAACTCGGGCACCATCTCGCCCTTGCGGAAGAAGCCGAGGTCGCCGCCGGTGTCCTTGCCCGAGGGGTCGAGCGTGTTCTCCGCCGCGAGCTTCGCGAAGTCGCCGCCGCGCGCGAGCGCCGCGATGATCTCCTTCGCCTTCTGCTCCGAGGCGACGAGGATGTGGCGCGCGCTGACCTCGCTCTCCGCGGGGACCTCGGCGACGATCTTGCGGTAGCGCGCCTCGACGGCGGCGTCGGTGACGGCGGGCGCGACCTTGCGCGAGAGGTAGGTGTTCTGGACGAGCCTGTCCTCGTAGCTCGCCACGCGGGCGCGCAGGTCGGGCTCGTCCTGGATCTTCTCGCGCCGGCCGGCCAGCGACAGGAGCTTCTGGTTGATGACCTGGTCCACCAGCATGGGCAGGATCATCTCCAGCGGCATCTGCTGGAACTGCGCCGGGAGGGCGCGCTGGGCGGCCTGGATGTCCGACCGCCGGATCGCCGCGCCGTCGACGATCGCGAACACCGGGTCGCCGGCGGCGTCGAGGGCCTGGATCTGGGTCGCGGGCTGCTGCGCCGGGGACGGGGCGGCGACGGCGAGCATCGCGGCGCCGGCGAGGAGCGCGGCGCGCGTGGACATGGACATCTCGTGGACCTTTCGGGACCGGGGTGGCGCTGGCGCGCATCTTGCCCGCGCGCGACGCCCCCCACAAGCGCCCGTCAAGTTGACACATACCCTTGCGGGACTTATCTGTTCGCGCCCTCCTGCGGGACCTGGCGCGTCGCCGCGGGCGGCGCGGAACCGTCAGGAAGAACCGAAGGACACGCGCGCATGTTCGGCGCCCTCGTACGCTCCATCTTCGGCTCGTCCAACGACCGCGTGGTCCGCGCGATGCGCAAGACCGTCGACGCGGTCAATGCGCTGGAGCCCGGGCTCGCCGCGCTCGACGACGAGGCGCTGAAGGCGCGCACGCCCTGGCTGAAGGAGCGGATCGCGAAGGGCGAGGCGCTCGACGACCTGCTGGTCGAGGCCTTCGCCACCGTGCGCGAGGCCGCCAAGCGGACGCTGGGCCAGCGGCACTTCGACGTGCAGCTCATGGGCGGCCTCGTCCTGCATCGCGGCCAGATCGCGGAGATGAAGACGGGCGAGGGCAAGACGCTCGTCGCGACCCTGCCCGTCTACCTCAACGCGCTCACGGGCAAGGGCGTCCACGTCGTCACCGTGAACGACTACCTCGCCCGCCGCGACGCGGCATGGATGGGCCAGGTCTACGGCTTCCTCGGCCTCTCGGTCGGCGTCGTCGTGCACGGCATGACCGACGAGGAGCGGCGCGCGGCCTATGCCTGCGACGTCACCTACGCGATGAACTCGGAGCTCGGCTTCGACTACCTGCGCGACAACATGAAGTTCCGGCTCGACCAGATGAGCCACCGCCCCTTCAACTACGCGATCGTCGACGAGGTCGACTCGATCCTGGTCGACGAGGCGCGCACGCCGCTCATCATCTCCGGCCCCAGCGAGGACCTCGGCGACGAGTACAACCTCGTCGACCGGCTGGTCCCGTCCCTGGCCGCCGAGGACTTCGAGAAGGACGAGAAGCAGCGCACGGTGAACTTCACCGAGGCCGGCGCCGAGAAGATCGAGCGCCTGATGCGCGAGGCCGGGATCCTGCGCCAGGGCGGCCTCTACGACCTCGCCAACGTGGGCCTCGTGCACCACGCCAACCAGGCGCTGCGCGCGCACAAGCTCTTCACGCGCGACGTGGACTACATCGTCAAGGACGGCAAGGTCGTCATCATCGACGAGTTCACCGGCCGCATGATGGAGGGCCGCCGCTACTCCGAGGGCCTGCACCAGGCGCTCGAGGCGAAGGAGCACGTCGAGGTCCAGACCGAGAACCAGACCCTGGCCTCGATCACCTACCAGAACCTCTTCCGCATGTACCCGAAGCTCGCGGGCATGACCGGCACCGCGATGACCGAGGCCACCGAGTTCGCGGAGATCTACAAGCTCGAGGTCGTCGAGATCCCGACCAATGTCGGCGTCGCCCGCAAGGACGAGGACGACGAGGTCTACCGCACGATGCGCGAGAAGAACGCCGCGATCGTCGCGCTCGTCGAGGAGTGCCGCAAGCGCCAGCAGCCCGTGCTGGTCGGCACGGTGTCGATCGAGAAGTCGGAGACGCTCTCCGCCGAGCTCGAGAAGAAGGGCATCCCGCACGCCGTGCTCAACGCGCGCTTCCACGAGCAGGAGGCGCAGATCATCTCGCAGGCCGGCAAGCCCGGCGCGGTGACGATCGCGACGAACATGGCCGGCCGCGGCACCGACATCCAGCTCGGCGGCAACCTCGAGATGCGCGTGCGCCACGAGCTCGCCGACGTCGCCGACCCGGCCGAGCGCGAGGCGCGCATCTCCACGATCCGCGAGGAGATCGCCGCCGCGCGCGAGGTCGTGCTGAAGGCGGGCGGCCTCTACGTCGTCGGCACCGAGCGCCACGAGAGCCGCCGCATCGACAACCAGCTGCGCGGCCGCTCCGGCCGCCAGGGCGACCCCGGCGGATCGAAGTTCTTCCTCAGCCTCGAGGACGACCTGATGCGCATCTTCGGGTCGCAGCGCATGGAGACGATGCTGGTCAAGCTCGGCCTCAAGGAAGGCGAGGCCATCGTCCATCCTTGGATTAACAAGGCGCTGGAGAAGGCGCAGCAGAAGGTCGAGGCGCGGAACTTCGAGATCCGCAAGCAGCTGCTGCGCTTCGACGACGTGATGAACGACCAGCGCAAGGTCATCTACGAGCAGCGCCGCGACCTGATGCGGGCAGAGGACGTCGCCGAGCGCGTGGCCGAGTACCGCCACGAGACGGTGGCGGAGATGATCGAGCGCTGCATCCCCGAGAACGCCTATGCCGAGCAGTGGGATACCGCGACCCTGCAGGAGGGGATCCAGCGCCTCTTCGGGCTCGAGCTCCCGGTCGCCGAATGGGCGAAGGAGGAGGGCATCGCGGAGGAGGAGATCCGCACCCGCGTCACCGACGCGGTCGACCGCCACATGGCCGAGAAGACCGCGAATATCGGCGTCGAGCTGATGCGGATGGCGGAGAAGTCGATCCTGCTCCAGGTGCTCGACCAGCACTGGAAGGAGCACCTCCTCAACCTCGACCACCTGCGCCAGGGCATCCACCTGCGCGGCTACGCGCAGCGCGACCCGCTCAACGAGTACAAGAAGGAGGCCTTCGAGCTCTTCGAGGGCATGCTGGGCCAGGTGCGCGAGAGCACGACGCAGATCCTCGCGCGGCTGCAGGTCCGCAGCGAGGAGCCCGTCGACCCGCTGCTCCAGGAGCCGCCGGCCCCCGACTTCTCGCGACTGCGCGAGACGAATGCCGACCCGGCCCTCGCCGGCGACGAGGAGCCCGACGCCGAGGCCCAGCCGCGCCAGCGCGCCGGCGCCGCGGCCGACCCGCGCGACCCCTCCACCTGGGGCAAGGTCGCGCGCAACGCCTCCTGCCCCTGCGGCTCGGGCAGGAAGTACAAGCACTGCCACGGGCGGGTCTAGGCGGCCTTCGCACCCGCCGGCCCGGCCAGCGCGGGCTGGGCGGGATGACGTCGGCGCAATAGCCGATCCGCGCGCGGCGAGGTCGGCGATCGCCCCCTGCGGGACGTCGCGCTTCGTGTCGT
>JBEGVV010000114.1:0-3510 GCA_041178225.1 Pseudomonadota bacterium
CCCTCGCCCATCATCGGGATGCGCAGCGCCTCGGTGCCGCTCGCCACGGTGACGGTCTCGCGCACGCCGCAGAACGCGGAGAGCGCCGCCTCGAGCTCGGCGACCTCGGGCCCGAGGATAAACCTGCCGTGCTCCAGGACGCGCATCACCCGCGCGTCGATGGCCGGCTTCAGCCGACGGTACTGGGCCTGCAGGTCGATGAAGGGAAGCGGAGCGGTCATGGAAGCTGCCGATACAGGATCGCGGGGCCGCGCGCCACAATCATCGCCACGCGGCGTTGGCATCGATCAGCCGCGCCGGTCGGGTCCCGGGATGGCGAGGTAGGCGAGCATCCGCAATTCGCGCCGGCCGCGCGTCACGTTGTCGAGGATGAACCCTGCGACCAGGGCCATGAAGGCAAGGAGCATGACGCTGGCAGCAAGCACCGCCGTCGGCAGCCGGGGCACGAGGCCGGTGGCGATGAAGTCCGCGAAGACCGGCGATGCGATGGCAAGCGCCAGCGCCGCCAGGCCCGCAAAGACCGCGGAGAAGAAGGGCAGGGGACGCTCGTCCTTGAGCAGTCGCAGGATCATGCGACCGATGCGCAGGCCGTCCTTCCATGTGCTCAGCTTGCTCGGCGAATCGACGGGCCGCGCGCCGTAGGGTGTCCGAGCCTCGCCGGTGGGCATGCGCAGCACCAGGGCATGGACCGTGAGTTCGGTCTCGATCTCGAAGCCCGCTGCGAGGACGGGGAAGGATTTCGCGAAGCGTCTCGACAGCACCCGGTAGCCCGATAGCATGTCCGTCACCGGCGTGCCGAAGAGCAGGCTGACTGCACCGCTCAGGGCCTTGTTGCCCCATGCATGTCCGGCGCGATACGCCGTGGATTGCGTCGCCTCGCGCACGCCGACGACCATGTCGAGCCGCTCGGCGAGCAACTTCTCGACGAGCATCGGAGCGCTTGCCGCGTCATAGGTCGCGTCGCCGTCGACAAGGACGTAGAGATCGGCATCGATGTCGGCGAACATCCGGCGCACCGCGTTGCCCTTGCCCTGCAGCGTCTCGCGTCGTACCTCCGCGCCCGCGGCGCGCGCGATCTCCGCGGTGGCGTCGCGCGAGTTGTTGTCGCACACGACGATGCGCGCCTGCGGCAGCGCGGCGCGGAAATCCGCGACGACCTGCGCGATCGTCGCCGCCTCGTCGTAGCAGGGCACGATGACCGCGATGTCGATGCCGTTGCTCATGCGCCGCCGTCCATTCCCGTCCTGCGCCCCGGCCCGTGCTGGACCCGGCTCATGCCGCGAGCGGCCATCGGCGCCGCCATTGCAGGAACATGAGAACGCCCCAGAGTTGGTATTGCAAGTTGCGCGATCCGGAAAGATGCGTCTCCCAGGCCGTGCGGACGGCCCTGCCATGGAGCAGACCGTCCTCGCGCAGCGAGCGCTCCGACAGGAGTTCCTCAGCCCATTCGCGCAAGGGGCCGCGCAGCCACGCACCAATGGGGATCGCGAAGCCTGCCTTCGGGCGATCGACGAGCTCGCGCGGCACGTGGCGGTAGAGGACCTGCCTCAGGAGGTACTTGCCGCGCCCGTCGCGCCGCTTCAGCGCGCGAGGCACGCGCAGCGCGAACTCCACGACCCGGTGGTCGAGCAGCGGCACGCGCGCCTCGAGGCTCACGGCCATGCTGGCGCGGTCGACCTTGGCGAGGATGTCATCGGGAAGGTAGGTCGCGAAATCGAGGTATTGCAGCCTTTGAAGGGCATCGGGGATGTCGCGGGCAAGCCCCGCGTCGTCCGCGGGATGGGGCAGGTCCGGTGCCTCGCGCAGGACCTCCCCTGGTTCCTGCCACTGGCTGACGAGGCGGCGGTAGAGGTCCTGGACGTCCCGCGCCGTCGCGACATGCGCTGCCTTGTGGAGCTTGTCGCCGAGCTGCGGCGTGCGCGCGCCGAGCGTCGCGAACACGCTGTCCCAGCGCTGCGGTGGCACCGCGCGCAGCAGGCGCGCCGCGAGGTCCCGCAAGCCCTGCGGCACGAGCGAGAGCCTTTGCCAATGGGCCAGCGCGTCGTAG
The DNA here is from genome assembly GCA_041178225.1 of Pseudomonadota bacterium. Taxonomy (GTDB): domain Bacteria; phylum Pseudomonadota; class Alphaproteobacteria; order CACIAM-22H2; family CACIAM-22H2; genus CAIOSQ01. The sequence continues at coordinate 2,048 of JBEGVV010000114.1, forward strand.
CGGTTGTACCCGGCAAATCCCTCGTCCCCGCCATCGCCGGAGAGCGCCACGGTCACGCTCGCCCGCGTCAGCCGCGACACGAGGAAGGTCGGGATCTGCGAGGCGTCGGCGAAGGGCTCGTCGTAGATGGTCGCCATCGAGGGGATGGCCTCCATCGCGTCCTCGGGCGTGACGACCATCGGCGTGTGCTCGGTGCCGAGATGGCTCGCCACCGCGGCGGCCGCGGCCGATTCGTCGTAGCCGCGGACCGGGAAGCCGATGGTGAAGCTGCGAACCCTGCGCGAGCCCGAGGCGGCCTGCATCAGCGCGACGACCGTCGAGGAGTCGATGCCACCCGACAGGAAGGCGCCGACGGGGACGTCGGCGACCATCTGCGCGCGCACGGCATCCGACAGCAGCGCCTCTAGCTCGTTGGTCGCCGCCCGCGGGTCGCTGAAGTCGAAGGCGGGCATCGCGGCCGCCTCGCGCAGGCTCCAGTAGCTGCCGCGCTCGATCGAGCCATCGCGCCTGATCTCGGCCCAGCCGCCCGGGCGCAGCTTCTCCACGTCGCGCCAGATCGTCGCCGGCGCCGGCACGTAGTTGAAGCGGAAGAAGGCCTTCAGCGCGCCGCGGTCCAGCCGCGGCGCCCACGCCGGATGGGAGGCGAAGGCCGAGGGCTGGGAGGCAAAGAGCCAGGCGGAGCCCATCCGGGCCAGGTAGAGCGGCTTGATCCCGAGCCGGTCGCGCGCGAGCGACAGGCTGCGCGCCTCGCGGTCCCAGAGCGCGATCGCGAACATGCCGTTGAGCCGCCGCAAGGTCGGGACGAATCCCCAATGCGCGCAGCCCTCCAGCACCACCTCCGTGTCGCTCTGGCTGCGGAAGGCGACGCCCTTCGCCTGCAGCTCGGCGCGCAGCTCGGCGAAGTTGTAGACCTCCCCGTTGAAGACGATGACGTACCGGCCATTCGCCGAGGCCATCGGCTGGTGTCCCGCGGCGGACAGGTCGAGGATGGCAAGCCTGCGGAAGCCAAGCGCGATCCCGGCCTCCGCGTCCGCCCATGCACCCGAGTCGTCCGGCCCGCGCGCGCGCAACGCGTCGGCCATCCTGCCGACGAGCTCGTGCATGGCCTGCTGGGCCAGCCCTGTCTTGCCGTCGAGGATGCCCGCGAAGCCGCACATGTGCGGTCAGCGTCGATCTGCCCGGGGCGCCACGTGCAGCATCGGGGGCATGAGGATTCGTCCTGGCGCCACCAACATCGCCAGCTCGTCGTAGCGGGCCTGCGGGCTGACGATATCGGTCAACAGGATTGCATCCCATGGCGCGGCCTGGTCCAGCTCGCGCACCACCTCCAGCCCGAGAAACCGCCCGGAGTTGCGGCTCGGGTCGAGGAGGCCGACCAGTTCGATGTCGTGGTCTCGTGCCGACAGCACGGCGATCTCGGCGAGTTCACCTGCACCGGCAAGGAGGAGACGGCGCTGGCCAGC
>JBEGVV010000115.1:0-6609 GCA_041178225.1 Pseudomonadota bacterium
AGATCGAGTCGTCCGGGCCGATATGCACGCCATGGGCGCGGGTGAACAGGTCGCGGCCCCAGCTCGACAGGAAGTTGCCGTCGCGGTCGAGCACGACCATGGGGTCGGGCCCGCGGTTGAACACGAAGACCCTGTCGCGCGCGTCGATCGCGATGCCCGCGACCTCGCCCATGCGCATGCCGGGCGGCAGCCTGGCCCAGCCCGCCACGGGCTCGTAGCGGAACCGGCCCTCGCCGAGTGTCGCGCCCATTCGTGTTCCCCCTTGGTCCCCGCCGCCGCGTCGCCGGCCCGCGCCGTCGGATCGCCTTGCGTGCCCGCCGAACTAGTCGCCATGCGCCCGAACGATGTCAATCTCCGGGTCCCCTGGCTCCGCATGAGAAGAATTCATGCGAGCGCGGAAAATGTCCTTTGTGGCCCTGCGCGTTTTCCGTCGTAATCGACAGCTGCAAACGCGTTGCTCCGCTCCTGGGGGGGGCAGATGGATCGGGTCAACCGCCCGGTGCCGGCGCGCCGTCCGAGGGGGGCCTTGGCTGCAATGACCACCGCGTCGCGGACATTGTTCGGGAAGATCTGGGGTGCGCATGTCGTGCGCAGCCTCGAGGGCGGGCGAGACCTCGTCTTCGTCGATCGCCACATCCTGCAGGAGACCACCTCGGCCGCGGCCTTCGACGGGCTGGCCCGCGCCGGGCGCGCCGTGGCCCATCCGGAACTCACGCTTGCGACGCAAGACCACATCGTCTCGACCGCCCCGGGGCGCGGCGAGGAGAGCAATCCTGGCGGCCTCGCGCTGATGAGGCTGATGCGCGCGAACGCGTCGGCCCATGGCATCCGGCATTTCGGGGTCGAGGACCCCCGGCAGGGGATCGTGCACGTGATCGGGCCCGAGCTGGGCGCCGTCCTGCCCGGAACCATCCTAGCCTGCGGCGACAGCCATACGTCGACCGCCGGCGGGGTGGGGGCGCTTGGCATCGGGGTCGGCACAAGCGAGGTCGAGCACGTGCTCGCCACCCAGACCCTGCTGCTGCAGAGGCCCAGGACGATGCGCATCCTGTTCGAGGGCCTGCCCGCCGCCGCGGTCGGCGCCAAGGACATGATCCTCGCGGCGATCGGCCACCTTGGCATAGCAGCAGGGCGCGGGCATGCCGTCGAGTACGCCGGCGCCGCCATTTCCGCGCTTCCCGTCGAGGGGCGGCTCACCGTCTGCAACATGTCGATCGAGCTCGGCGCGCGGCTCGGCCTCGTCGCGCCCGACGATCGGACCTTCGCCTATCTCCACGGGCGTCCCTATGCGCCGAAGGGCGCCGACTGGGACGCCGCGCTCGCCGAATGGCGCGGCCTCGCCACGGATGACGGCGCCACCTTCGATCGCGAGCACGCGATCGACGTGCGCGACCTGGCGCCACAGGTGACATGGGGTACGACGCAGGAAGACGTCGTTGGTGTGGACGCGCTCGTGCCCGTGCCCGATGACTTCGCCGAGCCGGAGCGCAGGCAGCGCGCCGCGAAGGCAGTGGCCTACATGGGACTGGTTCCGGGCACCCCGATCGCGGGGACGCCGGTGGACATCGTCTTCATCGGCTCCTGCACCAACGCACGCCTGTCCGACCTCCAGGCGGCGGCGGCCGTGGCGCGGGGGCGCAAGGTCGCGCCCGGCGTGCGCGCGCTGGTGGTCCCGGGGTCCGCGGCCGTCAAGCGCGAGGCCGAGGCGCTCGGCCTCGATCGCGTGTTCTCCGAGGCCGGTTTCGAGTGGCGCAGCCCTGGCTGCTCGATGTGCGTGAGCATCAACGAGGACGTCGTGCCGCCAGGCGCGCGCTGCCTGGCGACGTCCAACCGCAATTTCGAGGGCCGCCAGGGGCCGGGCGCGCGCACCCACCTCTGCAGCCCGACGACGGCCGCGGCCTCCGCGGTCAGCGGGTGCATCGCCGATGCCCGGAGGCTCGCGGCATGAGGCAACCCTTTGGCATCCTGGACGGCGTCGCGGCTCCGCTTCCGGTCGCCAACGTCAACACGGATGCCATCATCCCATCCGAGCACCTGCGCACCCCCGATGCCGATCTCGCGCGCGGCCTCTTCGGGCGGCTACGCTTCGACGAGGCGGGCGGCGAGCGCCCGGGCTTCGTCCTCAACCGCCCGAGGTTCCGCGGCGCGCGCATCCTCGTGGCGGGAGCCAATTTCGGGTGCGGCAGTTCGCGCGAGGCAGCGGTCTGGGCGCTCCAGCGCTATGGCATCGGCTGCGTGATCGCGCCCAGCTTCGCCGACATCTTCTACGAGAACGCGATGCGCAACGGCCTGCTCGCGGCGATCGTCGACGCGGGCTTCGCCGCGCGGCTGGCGGAAGCCCTCGAGGCCGAGGACCCGACGCTCCGGGTCGACCTCGAGGCCACCCGGATCGCGCATGGCAACCGCGAGTCGGCACGGTTCTCGATCGAAGGCTTCCGGCGCGAGGCCCTGATGCGCGGGGACGACGAGATCGCCTCCACCATGCGCAACGCGCCGGAGATCGCGGCATACCACGAGCACCAGGTCGCGACACGCGGCTGGATGAACCGGTCCATCGCCGCCGGGCAGGCGGCGGCAAGAGGAGGAAACAGACGGACATGAGCAGGCCGACGATACGAGAAGCCCTGGCGGCCGAGATGCCGCTCGTGACGCCGCTCGCGCATGACGCGATCTCCGCCCGCCTCATCGCGGCGGCGGGGTTCAGGGCCTTCACGGTGGGTGGATCGGCCCTCCTCGCGGCGCGCTACGGGCTTCCCGACATCGCCCTGATCGGCCTGCAGGACATGACGGCGGGCCTGCGCGACATCGCCGCGGCGACGAACCTCCCCTTCATCGCCGATGCCGACGACGGCTATGGCGACGTCAAGTCGGTGGCGCGGACGGTCTGGGAATACGAGGCGATCGGCGTGGGCGCCATGCTCTTCGAGGACCAGCAGCGGGACCGCAAGCAGCAGCGGGCCGACAAGGCCGGTGGTGTCGTGGAGGAGGCGGTCATCGAGCAGAAGCTGCGCACGGCGCTGGCCGTCCGCCGTGATGCCGATACCTTTATCATTGGACGGACGGACGCCTATGGCGCGCTCGGGCTCGACGCGGCGCTGCGCCGGGCGGAGAGGTTCCTCGCACTCGGCGTGGACGGTGTCTTCATCGCCGGCCTGCGCACGCCCGAGGAATACGAGCGCGTGGGCAGCAGGCTGCGCGGCGCCGTCCTGCTTGCCGCGATGTTCGAGGGATCCGGGACGCCCTGGCTCGCCCCGGCCGAGCTGGGCGCGATGGGCTTCCGCCAGATCTCCTACCCCGTGAGCGTCATGTTCCGCGTCGTCGCCGCGATGCGGGACGGGCTGGCGCAATTGCGCGCCCACGCGACCGGCGAGAAGCCGATGGCCCCGCTGGCGGACGCCGCGACGGTGCGCCAGGCCATGGACGAGGCCGTCCGCCTCGAGCATTGGCGCGACGTCGAGCGCCGCTTCGCCCTCCCGACGCAAGGAACACCAGGATGAACAAGCCGGCCACGAACATGAAGCTCTTCGGGAGCGACCCGATGGCCGAGATGCTGCGCGCGCTCGGCATGGAGTACATCGCGCTCACCCCGGGTGCGTCCTTCCGCGGCCTGCACGACAGCCTCGTCAACCACCTCGGCAACGCGGATCCCAAGATGCTGCTGTGCATCCACGAGGAGAGCGCCGTCGCGCTGGCCCATGGATGGACCCGCGTCACGGGGAAGCCCATGCCGGTCGCCCTGCACAGCAATGTGGGGCTGATGCACGGGACGATGGCGATCTTCAATGCTTGGTGCGACCGCGTGCCGATGCTGCTGATCGGGGCAGTCGGCCCGATGGATGCCGTCCACCGACGGCCCTGGGTGGACTGGATCCACACCGCAAGCGACCTCGGCGCCCTCGTGCGCGGCTACACGAAATGGGACAACCAGCCTGCCTCCGTGCCGGCGGCGCTGGAGGCCCTGGTGCGCGCGCACCAGATCGCGATCACCGAGCCGAAGGGGCCGGTCTTCGTGTGCCTCGACGCGACGACGCAGGAAGTGCCGCTCGACGCTCCCGTCGAGCTGCCGGACCTGTCGCGCTTCGCGTTGCCCGAGCCGGCCGAGCCGTCGCCGCGGCAGCTCGCGGAGGCCGTGGCGATCCTGCGTGCTGCACGCAGGCCGCTCATCCTGATGGGGCGCGTGTCGCGCAGGCGCGAGGACTGGGACCTGCGCGTGGCGCTCGCGGAGCGCCTCGGGGCCTGCGTGCTCACCGACCTCAAGACCGGCGCCACCTTCCCGACGACGCATGCGCTCCATCCCTTCCCGCCGGGGCTCTACGTCTCGCCGGAGGCAGGAGAGCTCGTGCGCGAGGCCGACGCGATACTGGCGCTCGACTGGGTCGACCTTGGCGGCACGCTGCGGCAGGCCTGCGCCGGCGCGGTGACGGCCGCGAAGGTGATCCACTGCTCGGTCGACCAGTTCGTCCATAACGGCTACAGCATGGACTACCAGGCGCTGCCGACGTCTGACCTGACCATGCTCGCCTCGCCAGACCGGCTGGTGGCGCGGCTGCTCGAGGAGCTCGAGGGGCATGCGCCGGCGCGGCGCGCGGCGCCGAAGCGAGCGCCTTCTCCCGAGCAGGGGCCGGAGCAGAGCGACGGCCGGATCACGGTGCAGGCGATGGCGCGCATGGTGAGCGAGGCGCTCGCCCCGCACCGCCCGGCCTATATCCGCCTCCCGCTCGGCTGGCCGGGCGATTGCTGCCGCTTCGAGGACCCGCTCGACTATGTCGGCTTCGACGGCGGCGGCGGCATCGGGTCGGGCCCGGGAATGGCGGTCGGCGCCGCGCTTGCGCTGCGCGGCGGGGACCGCCTGCCCGTCGCGGTGCTCGGCGACGGCGACTACCTCATGGGCGTGACCGCGCTCTGGACCGCTGTCCACAATCGCATCCCGCTCCTGGTCATCGTCTCGAACAACGAATCCTTCTTCAACGACGAGCTCCACCAGGAGCGCGTGGCGCGCATCCGCGGCCGGCCGGTCGAGAACCGGTCGATCGGGCTGCGGATGAGCGACCCGGCGAACGACCTGGCCATGCTCGCGCGTGGCCAGGGCGCGGCGGGCCTCGGGCCCGTGCGGGATGCCGCGTCGCTGCCTGCCGTGCTGGCCGAGGCGATCGCGCGCACGCGTGCCGGCGAGGTCTGCGTCGTCGATGTCGCGGTCGCGCCGGAGTACTCGAGGGCCATGTCCTCGACGCTGCTGAGGAAGATTCCCGCGGCGACATGAGCCGGGAAGGGCAATCGACAATCGGATAACCAAAGGGAGGAAAAAGATGGGCGCGTACAATTGGCAGGGCAGGCTGGCGGGCTTGGTGCTCGCGGCGATCGGCGCCGGCGTCTCCGCGGGCGCGGACGCCCAGCAGATCGCCGTCGGCAACTTCGGCGTCTCCGCGAACGGGATGCCCTACGCGGTGGCGACCGAGCTTGGCCTCTTCAAGGCCGAGGGCATCAATGTCACCGGCATCATCACCTCGGCGGGCGGCGGCACCTCGCTGCGCAACATGCTCGCCGGCGGCGTCCCCTTCGGCGAGGTCAATCCCGGCGTCGTGATCGCGGCCATACAGCAGGGTGCCGACCTGCGGATCATCAGCGACAACGTCCTGACGGTGGCCGAGTTCGTCTGGGCCGCGCGCAAGGATTCGCCGATCCAGACGATCAAGGACCTGAAGGGCGCGAAGATCGGCTACACGAATCCCCGCTCGACCAGCCAGGGCCTCGCGATGCTGCTGCTCAAGCAGGCGGGCCTGCAGCCGAACGATGCCGAACTCGTGCGCACCGGCGGTTTCGGCGAGGGCGTCGCCGCGCTCGACACGGGCATGATCCATGTCGCGCCGCTGGCCGAACCTCTCTGGTCCCGGTTCAAGGACAAGTACAAGGCCATTGCGGTGGCGAGCGAGATCCTTCCGCCTTTGGACAACGTCATCGGCGTCACCACCGCCAACATGGCCGCCGAGAAGGGAGACTTCATCCGCGCGGTGCTGCGCGCGCGGCGCAAGGCCGTCGAGTTCATGCACGAGAAGCCCGACGAGGCGGCGCCGATGGTGGCCAAGCACTACAACATCGACGTCGAGGTGGCCCGCTCGGCGCTGCGCTTCCTCACGGGGTCGAAGACGGACGGGATCCCGTACTGGGGCAATGGCCAGATCCACCTCGCCGGCATGAAGCGGATGATAGAGGTCCAGCGCATGGTCGGCGCGATCCAGGGAGAGGTCGACTGGAAGGCGATCATCGACACCAGGTTCCTGCCGCCCGACCTGCAGAAGATCATCGAGTAGGAGGACCTTCCTTGGCCGAGGCACATGTCAGCCTGAGGAACGTCAGCCGGCGCTTCGTCGGCGGCAGCGGCGGCGAGGTCCACGCCCTCGGCCCGCTTGACCTCGACCTGCGCGCAGGCGAGTTCTTCGCCGTCGTCGGCCCGTCGGGCTGCGGCAAGTCGACGCTGCTGGAGATCATCGCTGGCCTGTCGCCCCCGTCCGGGGGCGACGTGTCCTTCGAGGGCAGGGCGATTGGCGACCGCGTGCCGGATGGCGTCGGCGTCGTCTTCCAGGAGGACGCCTCGTTCCCCTGGCTCACGGT
>JBEGVV010000116.1:0-6638 GCA_041178225.1 Pseudomonadota bacterium
GCGAGCGGCGCACGGACGAGATCCTCGCCGCGGTCGGCCTGTCCGACAAGGCGGACGCCCACGCCCGCGCCCTGTCGGGCGGCATGCGCAGGCGCCTGCTGGTGGCCAAGGCGCTGGTCCACGCGCCGCCGGTGCTGGTCCTCGACGAGCCCACGGCCGGCGTCGACGTCGAGCTGCGCCAGCAGCTCTGGAGCTACGTGCGCGAGCTCAACGCACGCGGCACCACGGTGCTGCTGACCACCCACTACCTCGCCGAGGCGGAGGAGCTCTGCGGGCGCATCGCGATCATCAACCGCGGCCGCCTCGCGGCCTGCGACACGACCGCGAACCTCAAGCGCGTCTTCGACCGCAAGACGCTGCGCGTCACGCCCGCGGCGCCGCTGGCGGAGGTCCCCGCCGCGCTGGCCGCGCTCGCGCCCGCGCTCGAGGCGGGCGTGCTCTCCTTCAGCTACAGGCCCAGCCAGGTCAACGCGGGGCGCATCCTCGCCGCCGTGCAGGACGCCGGCATCGCGATCGCGGACGTCTCGACGCGCGAGCCCGACCTCGAGGACGTGTTCCTGACGCTCACCCGGGCGGCCTGACGGATGGACCTGCGCGCGGGGGCACGCGGCCTGCGCACGCTGGCGACGGCGGCGCTGCTGGCCATGGCCGCCTCCGCCTGCGCGCCCACGGTGACGGGCCTCGGCCGGCCGGCCGGCACGCCGGCGCTCGAGGCCGACGCCTTCGTCGCCGCCGACGGCACGCGCCTGCCGCTGCGCGACTGGAGGCCCGAGGGCGAGGCGCGCGCGGTGGTGCTCGCGCTGCACGGCTTCGGCGACTACGCCAACGCCTTCCGCATCCCCGGCGAGGCCTGGGCGCGCATGGGCATCCGCAGCTACGCCTACGACCAGCGCGGCTTCGGCCGTTCGCCCACGCGCGGGCGCTGGGCCGGGGGCGAGGCGATGGCGAGCGACCTCGCCGCGGCGCTTTCCCTGCTGCGCGCACGGCATCCCGGCATCCCCATCGCGGTGCTGGGCGAGAGCATGGGTGGCGCGGTCGCCATGGCGGCGGCGGCGCGCGGCCTGCTCGGCGAGGCGGACGGCATCGTGCTGGTCGCGCCCGCGGTGCGCGGCAGCGAGGCGCTCGGCCCCGTCGCAACGACGGCGCTGTGGTTCTTCGCCCATGTCGTGCCCTGGCTCGCGGGGCCCTCGGGCGGCCCCGCCTACCAGCCGACCGACAACCCGGAGATCCTGCGCGAGTGGGCGCAGGACCCGCTGATCCTGCGCGGGCCGCGCGTCGACATGGCCTGGGGCCTCGTCCAGCTGATGGACGAGGCCGTCGCGGCGACGCCGGTGCTCGAGGCGAGGCTGCTGGTGCTGACCGGCGCGCGCGACGCGCTGGTTCCCGACCGCGCGATGGAGGCGGCGCTGGCGCGCATGCAGCGCGCCGCGGGCGGTGGCCCGCGCGTCGTGCGCTACGCCGAGGGCTGGCACATGCTGCTGCGCGACCTCGGCGCGGCGCGCGCGCAGCAGGACGTCGCGCACTGGGTCGCGGGCCTGCGCGACCGGCACGCGCCTTAACCGCCCCGAGAAGCCTCTTCAGAGCGGAATTCGCCGGGGCGAAGTCTGTCCTGGAGAGGATTTCCGGCGGTCGGCGCGCGGATGGAGGGGCTTGCCGCGGGCAGGCGGGCGGCCGACCTTTGCGCCATGGAATCCGCCTCCCGAGTCGCCGCCGGGGGCCGCGTCGTCGCGGTGCTGGGGCCGACCAACACGGGCAAGACGCATCTCGCCATCGAGCGGATGCTCGGCCACCGCACCGGCATGATCGGGTTCCCGCTGCGGCTGCTCGCGCGCGAGAACTACGACCGCATCGTGCGCATCAAGGGCGAGCGCAACGTGGCGCTGGTCACCGGCGAGGAGCGCATCGTGCCCCCGGGCGCGCGCTGGCATGTCTGCACGACCGAGGCGATGCCGGTCGGCGCGCGCGACGTCGAGTTCCTGGCCGTCGACGAGATCCAGCTGATCGCCGACCGCGAGCGCGGCCATGTCTTCACCGACCGGCTGCTGCGCGCGCGCGGCGCCAGCGAGACGATGTTCCTCGGCGCCGCCACGGCGAAGCCCGTGATCCGCAGCCTCGTGCCCTTCGCGGAGTTCGTCGAGCGCCCGCGCCTGTCCACGCTCACCCATGTCGGGCCGCGCAAGATCACGCGGCTGCCGCGGCGCTCGGCGGTGGTCGCCTTCTCCGCGAACGACGTCTACCGGATCGCCGAGCTCATCCGCCGCCAGCGCGGGGGTGCGGCCGTCGTCTTCGGCGCGCTCAGCCCGCGCACGCGCAACGCGCAGGTGGCGATGTACCAGGCCGGCGAGGTCGACTGGCTGGTGGCGACCGACGCCATCGGCATGGGCCTCAACATGGACATCGGCCACGTCGCCTTCGCCGAGCTGTCGAAGTTCGACGGCCGCGCGCCGCGCCGCCTGACCGCCTCCGAGCTCGGCCAGATCGCCGGGCGCGCGGGCCGGCACATGACCGATGGCACGTTCGGCACCACCGCCGAGGCCGGCGTCCTGGAGCCCGAGCTCGCCGCCGCGATCGAGGAGCATCGCTTCCCCGCCATCTCGCAGGCCTACTGGCGCAACGGCGCGCTCGACCTCGCCTCGCCCGACGCGCTGCTCGCCAGCCTCGAGGAGCGCCCGCCCGCGCCCGAGCTGCTGCGCGCGCGCACCGCCGAGGACCACGCCGCGCTCTCCGCGCTGGCGCGCGACGAGGAGGTGCTGGCCGTCGCGCGCGGCCGCGCGATGGTCGCGCTGCTCTGGGAGGCCTGCCAGATCCCGGACTTCCGCAAGTCCTTCGACGGCGGCCATGCGCGCTTCGCCAAGCGCGTCTTCCTCGCGCTCGCGCGCCACGGGCGCCTGCCCTCCGACTGGGTCGTGGCGCAGGTCGCGCGGCTCGACACCGCCGAGGGCGACATCGACGCGCTGCTGCAGCGCATCGCCGAGACGCGGACCTGGACCTACATCGCCCACAAGGGCGACTGGCTCGCGGACCCGCTGGAATGGCAGGCGCGCACCCGCGCGATCGAGGACCGCCTCTCCGACGCGCTGCACGCGCGGCTCACGCAGCGCTTCGTCGACCGGCGCGCGGCCGCGGTGGCGCGCCGGCGCGCCGCGGGCGAGGAGATCCTCGCCGGCGTCACGCGCACGGGCGACGTGGTGGTCGAGGGCGAATCCGTCGGCGCGCTGCGCGGCTTCGCCTTCGTGGGCGCGCGCGACGCGGCGCAGGACGGCGAGGGCACGCGCGCGATGATGGCGGCGGCCAACCGCGTGCTGCGCCAGGACATCGGCGCGCGCGTGCGGCGCCTCGTGCAGGGCGGCGACGAGGCGATCGAGCTGCGCGACGACGGCGCGATCGCCTGGGAGGACGCGGAGGTCGCGCGCCTCGCCGCCGGACCGGAATGGCTGGAGCCGCGCGTCGAGGTGCTGGCGAGCGACCTGCTGGAGGGTCCTCATCGCGAGGCGATCCGCCGCCGCCTCGCGGCGTGGACGGACGCGCATCTCGCCCAGCGGCTGGGCCCGCTCTTCGCGCTGCGCGCCGCCGCGCTGCCCGGCCCCGCGCGCGGCCTCGCCTACGAGCTGGTCGGCGCCATGGGCTGCGTGCCGCGCGCGCGCGTCGGCGCGCTGGTCGCCGCCCTCGGCCCGGCTGAGCGCGGCGCGCTCGCCGCGCTTGGCGTGACGCTGGGCGACCACGCCGTCTTCCTGCCGGCGATGCGCAACGACCGGACGATGCGGCTGCGCGCCACGCTGCGCCATGTCTTCGCCGGCGGCGACGCGCCGGTGCGGCCCCTGCCGCCGCCCGCGCTGTCGCATCCGCGCGAGGGCGGGCACGACGCGGCGACGATGGCGGCGCTGTTCTGCCTGCCGGCGGGGCCGCGCTTCGTGCGCGCCGACCGGCTGGAGCGGCTCGGGCGCGAGGCCTTCCGCCGCGGCCGCGGCGGCCCCTTCGCGATCGATCCGTCCTGGGCGGCGCTGGTCGGCGCGCCCCTCGCCGACATGGAGGGCATCCTGCGCGCGCTCGGCCTGCGGCTGCGGGTCGAGGGCGAGCTGCGCCTGCTCGGCCTGCCGCCGCGCGAGCGCCGGCGCGCGCGCGCCGAGGTCCTGCGCGAGGCGACGATCGACGAGGCCTCGCCCTTCGCCGGCCTCGCGCGGCTGGTGCGCGGGTGAACGGCGCTTCGGCGCCCGGCGACGCCGTGCCGCGCATGCGGCTCGACAAGTGGCTGTGGTGCGCGCGCTTCTTCCGCTCGCGCGGGCTCGCCACGCGCTTCTGCGAGGAGGGCGGCGTGCGCGTCAACGGCACCAGGACGACCAAGGCCCACCACCCCGTCCGGCCCGGCGACGTGTTGACCTTCCCGCTCGGCTCCAATATCCGGGTGGCACGCATACGCGCGCTCGCCGATCGGCGGGGGCCGGCCAGCGAGGCGCGCGCGCTCTACGACGACCTATCGGCCCCGGAGACGGGCTGAGCCATCCCGGGGATCCAAGACATGGACGCGCAATTCTGGACCGCCCTGGTCCAGATCATCGGGCTCGACATCGTGCTGTCGGGCGACAACGCGGTCGTCATCGCCCTCGCCTGCCGCCGGCTGCCGCCGCGCCAGCAGCGGATCGGGATCATGGTGGGCAGCCTCGCGGCCGTCGGCATGCGCGTCCTCTTCGCGCTGGTGGTGACCTGGCTGATGGGCATCCCGATGCTCAAGATCGTCGGCGGCCTCCTGCTCTTCTGGATCGGATGGAAGCTGCTGGCCGGCGACGAGGCGGAGGGCGAGGGCCACGTCGCCGACGCCGGCAGCCTGTGGGGCGCGCTGCGCACGATCATGGTCGCCGACGCGGTGATGAGCCTCGACAACGTCATCGCCGTCGCCGCGGCGGCCAAGGGAAGCGCCTTCCTGCTCGCCCTTGGCCTCCTGATCTCGATCCCCCTCGTGGTCTTCGGCGCGACCTTCCTCCTGAGGATGATCGACCGCTTCCCGATCATCGTGACCGTCGGCGCGGCGCTCATCGGCTACGTCGCCGGCGAGGTGATCATCGGCGACATCCTGGTCCGCGGCTGGGTCGACGCGAACGCCCACTGGCTGCACTGGGTCGCGCCCGCGGCTGGCGCGGCCGGCCTCGTGGCGGCGGCGGACCTGCGCCTGCGGCGCGTGCCGGTTCCCGAGACCGCGGGAGAGGCGATCGCCGCCCCGGCGGCCGTGTTCGGCGCGCGCATGGTGCTCTCGGCCGCCGCCGCCTTCGTGGCTGCGAAGTTCGCGGTCGACGGCATCTCCAGCGATGCCTGGTGGCACGCCGCGGCGCCCGCCGTCGCCGCGGCCATCGCGGTCGCCGGGGTCGAGCTCGCCGCGAGGACCCTCCGCGCGGGGCGCCAGGCCGGGCCCGGCTAGCCCGGGGGTTGGAAAACCGGGCAGTCCCACCTAGATCCGCGGGTCATGCCCGACATCGTCTTCTCCGCCGAGAACCTCGCCAGCCTGTTCACCCTGACGGCGCTCGAGATCGTCCTCGGCATCGACAACATCGTCATCATCGCGATCATCTCCAACGCCCTGCCCGAGCACCAGCGCGACCGCGCGCGCATCATCGGCCTCGCGCTGGCGCTGATCACCCGCCTCCTCCTGCTCTTCTCGCTGTCCTGGCTCGCGAGCCTGACGGCACCGCTCTTCCACGTCTTCGGCCAGCCCTTCTCCGGCCGCGACCTGATCATGCTGGCGGGCGGCCTGTTCCTGATCGTCAAGGCGACGCGCGAGATCCACGAGGCGCTCGAGGAGGCCTCCGCCAGCGAGGACAACCCGCGGCGCGTCGGCTCGTTCCGCAGCGCCATCGCCCAGATCGTCCTGCTCGACATCGTGTTCTCCTTCGACTCCGTGATCACCGCCGTCGGCATGGCCAACGAGCTCTGGGTGATGGCCGCGGCCGTGATCATCGCGGTGATCGTGATGCTCGTCGCCTCCGGCCCGATCGTGCGCTTCATCCACGCCCATCCCAGCGTGAAGATGCTGGCGCTGGCCTTCGTCATGCTGATCGGCGTCGCGCTGGTGGCCGAGGGCATGGAGTTCCACATCCCCAAGGGCTACCTGTACGTCGCGATGGCCTTCTCGGTGCTGGTCGAGGGGCTCAACATCGCGATCGCGCGGCGGCGGCGGGCCCGTTCCTGAACGGGTTGCGAGGGGGTGGGTGCCATGCTACCCACCGCGCCCCGGCAATTCCTGGCTGAAATTCCAGAGGCGAGCTGACCCATGGCCTATGTCGTCACCGAGGCGTGCATCAGGTGCAAGTACATGGACTGCGTGGAGGTGTGTCCCGTGGACTGCTTCTACGAGGGCGCCAACATGCTGGTGATCAAGCCCGAGGAATGCATCGACTGCGGCGTCTGCGAGCCCGAGTGCCCTGCCGAGGCGATCATCCCCGACACCGATCCCGGCGCGGAGAAGTGGCTGTCGGTCAACAAGGAATACGCCGAGACCTGGCCGAACATCACCCGCAAGGGCCCGGCCCCCGAGGATGCCGACCAGTGGAAGGGCGTCCCGGACAAATTCGCCAAGCATTTCAAGCCCGAGCCCGGCGCGCGCTGACCGCTCCCGGCGCTGGCTACCCCAGCGCTTCTCCTGTCTTTTC
>JBEGVV010000117.1:0-7964 GCA_041178225.1 Pseudomonadota bacterium
ACGCTGTCGCTGGTGGAGAACATCACCGGCGGCGCGGGCAGCGACGTGCTGGCCGGCGACGGAGTCGCGAACACGATCGATGGCGGCGCGGGCAACGACACGCTCTCCGGCCGGGGCGGCAACGACATGCTGGCCGGCGGGTCGGACACGGACACGGTCGACTACTCCTACCTCGCGACCGGGTTCACGGCGACCCTCGACAGCGCGGGGACGGTCACGGTCGTCGCAGAAGCGAGCGACACGGATGTGCTGGCGGGCATCGAGAACATCATCGGCGGCTCAGGCAATGACGCGCTCCAGGGCGACGTGGCGAACAACGTGCTCGCCGGTGGCGCGGGCGATGACACGCTCACGGACGGGCTAGGCGACGACACGCTTGTCGGCGGCTCGGGAGACGACAGGTTCTTCGACTGGGAAGCCGGCAACGACACGATGCTCGGCGGCGACGGCGCGGACGACTTCGTCTTCGCGTGGCAGGCGCTCGCCGGTGGCGCGCTGGGCACGAAGACGATCGATGGCGGCGCCGGCGGCCCCTGGACCGACCGGATCGACCTCCAGTTCCTGTCGGGGGATCCGGACCCGGCAACATCCGGCGACTGGACGCTTGTCCTCGACACCGGGTCGATCGTCTCGCAGGACGCGAACCTGACCGAGCTGACCGCGGACGCCTCGGGCAGCATCAACTTCGCCGATGGCAGCGTGCTCGCCTTCACCAACATCGAGCGCATCGCGCACCACGCCTGAGCCGCCTCCCCGGCCGCACAAAAAAACGCCCGGCGCTTGCGCGCCGGGCGAGTTGAACAGGGAGGCTTCACGTCTGGGAGACGTGGGATCCGAAGACCCCGAGGATCCGCGCGAAGCGCGCATCCATCGACGCGCAATGTAATGGAGCCCGACCGCGTCGCTTCCGTTCATTCGGCAAACGAGCCATGCCCGCGACTCATGGCTGGAACGGGCGGGCTGGCGCGTTGTCAGAACTGCGTGTCGGCGACCTTCTTCACGAGGAAGTCGCGGAAGACCGAGATGCGCTTCGAGTTCCGCATCTCCTCGGGATAGACGAAATACGCCTCGAAGTTGGGGCCCTCGAGCGAAGGCAGGACCTGGACGATCTTGTCGGATTGCTGCGCCATGTAGTCCGGGAAGGCAGCGAGGCCGACGCCGTTCTCCACCGCGCGCAGGATCCCGTAGACGTTGTTGAGGCGCAGCACCGGCTCGCGCCTGCGTCCCTCGGAGGCGCCGGCCTCGAGCAGCCAGTTGATGCCCGGGAAGGGCGGGTGGCTGTCCTCGCCGTAGACGACGATGCGGTGGCGGTCGAGGTCTGCCGCGGTCTTCGGCGTGCCGTGCTTCTCGAGATAGGCGGGGCTCGCGAAGACGTGGATGTGGACGGTGAGCAGGTGGCGCTGGACGAGGTCGGGCTGCTTCGAGGCGTGCATGCGGATGGCGCAGTCGGCCTCGCGCATCGACAGGTCGAGTTCCTCGTCGTCGACGAGCAGCTCGAGCCGGATCTCCGGGTAGCGCTCGATGAATTCCCTGATGCGTGGCGCGAGCCAGACCGAGCCGAAGGCGACCGTCGTGGTGACGCGCAGCAGGCCGGCCGGCTTCTCGCGGCTCTCCGCGAGCCGTGCCTCGGCCGAGGCGAGCTTGGCGAAGACGTCGCGCACGGTCTGGAACAGGACCTCGCCCTGCTCGGTCAGGATCAGCCCGCGCGCATGGCGGTGGAAGAGCGGCGTGCGCAGCGATTCCTCGAGCGCGCTGATCTGGCGGCTCACCGCGGACTGCGAGAGGTTCAGCGTCTCGCCCGCATGCGTGAAGCTGCCGGCCTCCGCCACCGAATGGAAGATCCGCAGCTTGTCCCAGTCCATCTGTCCCTGTCCCGGCACGGCCGGTTCCCCCCGCGTCCGGTCAGCCGTGGGCGCCCTGGTGGGCGAGGAAGCGCTCCGCCTCCAGCGCGCCCATGCAGCCCATGCCCGCGGCCGTCACGGCCTGCCGGAACACCTTGTCCTTCACGTCGCCGGCGGCGAAGACGCCGGGCACGTTGGTCGCCGTCGAATCCGGGCGCGTGACGAGGTAGCCCTCCGCGTCCATGTCCAGCTGGCCCTTGAAGAGCTCGGTCGCGGGCGTGTGGCCGATCGCGATGAAGAGCCCGTCGAGGGCGATCTCGCCCACCGCGCCGGACTTGAGGTTGCGCACGCGCAGGCCGCTGACCGCGGCGGGCTCGCCCGAGCCGAGCACCTCGTCGATCACGCTGTCCCAGACCATCTCGATCTTCGGGTGCGCGAGCACGCGCGACTGGTTCGTGCGGTCGGCGCGCAGCGAGTCTCGGCGATGGATGAGGTAGACCTTGCTGGCGTGGTTGGTGAGGTAGAGGGCTTCCTCGGCGGCGGTGTTGCCGCCGCCGACCACGGCGACGGTCTTGCCGCGGAAGAAGAAGCCGTCGCAGGTGGCGCAGGCGGACACGCCGAAGCCGCGCAGCCGCGTCTCGCTCTCGAGGCCGAGCCAGCGCGCCTGCGCGCCCGTGCACACGATCAGCGTCTCCGCGAGGTAGGTGTCGCCGCTGTCGCCGGAGAGGACGAAGGGGCGCTTCGAGAGGTCGACGGAGACGATCATGTCCTCGACCAGCGTCGTGCCGACATGCGCCGCCTGCGCGGCCATCTGGTCCATGAGCCACGGGCCCTGGACGGCGGTGGCGAAGCCCGGGAAGTTCTCGACCTCGGTCGTGATGGAGAGCTGGCCGCCGGGCTGCATGCCGCGGACGAGCATCGGCGAGAGGCTGGCGCGCGCGGCGTAGATCGCGGCGGTGTAGCCGGCCGGTCCGGAGCCCAGGATGACGACCTTGCTGGAGTGTGTCCTGGGCATGGCGAGTCCACTTGTCATGACATCCCGGCCGATCCGGAGCGGCGAAGTTAAGGAGTGCGCCGCGTCGCGGCAAGGATCGGCGCCGCAATTTCACGCTGCGAAACAGTCGCGCGGGCTTTGTTTCACATTGTTGCGGCGGCGACGTCGCCGATGCCGCGCGCCGCGCTCAGCCCCAGCCGAATCGCCGCCTGATCTCGGCCGCCGCGCGCGTCGTGTCGTCGGGCGGCGCGTAGCTCCAGCGCTCCAGCGGCGCGTCGCCGCCGGGCCATCGCCGCAGCACGCCCTCCTCGGTGAGCGCGTCGACGAAACGCTGCATGCGGCGCGAGCGGCACTCGACGGGGATCCAGTAGACCGGCTTCCCGGTGCCCGCGGCCTCGGAGATCATCGACACGGAGTCCTGCGTCACCGCGACGATGTCCGCGAGCGCGAGCAGGCCGCGATACGGGTTGGGGCCCGTGCCGTCCCAGACCATCGCGCCGGCCGGGTCGAGCTCGGCATGGAGCACCGCTTCGTTGGCCGGGCCGGTGCGCCGCGACGGCGTGGCGGCGACGCCGATGCCGTCGCGATGCATGCGCAGCCGGATGCCGGCGCAGATCTCGCCCAGCCGTGCGGGCGAGAGCCGGAAGCGGCGCCCGGCATCGCCGCCGCAGAGGAAGGCGAGGAGCGGGCGCCCGAGTCCCGCAAGCCGCGGCGCCCATTCCTCGGCGGCGGCGGCGAGCGACGCGGGCGCGAGGCCGTGCAGCGTGGCGCGGGTCGCGACCACGTTTGCGCCCTCGACGCCGTCGTGGCGCGGGGCGACGACGAGGTCGAAGCGCGCGGGATCGATCTTCGGGTCCTGGACATGGACGACGCGCGTGGCGCCTCGGGCGGCCGCTCGGATGGCGGCCGCGAGCGGCGCGACCGCGCTGCCGGAGCTGATGACGAGGTCCGGCCAGGGCGGCGCGATCGCCTCGCCGCCCGGCTCGACCGCGGAGAAGGGCGACAGCCAGAGGCCTGCCGGCAGCGATCGCCAGGGCTGTCGGATGCGCACGCGCCGGACCACGGGTTCGACGCCGAGCGCGCGCGCGAGGCCGAGGCACGGCCCCTCGGTGCCGGCGAGGCCCTCCGTCAGTATCCAGGTGGTGCGCGGGGTCATGCGGCTCCTGTCGACGCCCTTGCGTGCGCCGGGGCGCTTGGCCGAGCGAGGATTTGGAATATAGTTGCGCGCCCGCGCAAGATAACCAAAGAATCGATCCTTCCGCCCCCAACCTGGCAAGGAACGCCGTGCCCCGCCCGAAGCTCGACGAGACAGACCGCAGGATCCTCGCCGCGCTGCAGGCCGATGGCCGCATGACCAATGTCGAGCTGGCGTCCCGCGTCGGGCTTTCGGCGCCGCCATGCCTGCGCCGGGTCCGCGCGCTCGAGAAGGCCGGCGTGATCCGCGGCTACCATGCCGAGCTCTCGCCAGCGGCGCTGGGGTTCAACATCACGGTCTTCGCCCAGGTGGGCCTGTCCAGCCAGGCAGACAGCGACCTGCGCGCGTTCATGGACCTCGTCGCCACCTGGCCGCAGGTCCGCGAGTGCCACATGATGGCCGGCGAGACGGACTTCGTGCTGAAGGTCGTGGCCGAGGACTGGGAGGCCTACGAGGCGTTCCTGACCGGCCAGCTGACGACCGCGCCGAATGTCAGCCACGTGAAGTCGGCGCTGTCGATCCGCACCGCGAAGCAATTGCCCGGCGTCCCTGTCGACGAGGCCTGACGCGCGGCTCAGACGTACTTGTCGCGACGCGCGATCATCGCGTCCGCGACATAGGCGAAGACGGCGTAGTGGCGGAAATACGCGGCCGCGAGATGGTCGAGGATCGTCTTCGCCAGCTCGGCGCGCACCACCGTCTCGATGCGTACATGCGTGCCTTCCCAGTCATGCGGTCCGGGCGCGTCGTCGGGCCCGCGGCCGCGGCGCCACTCGGAGAAGCCCTCGTAGCGGCTGTAGCCGCGCGCGCCGAGCCGCTTCACGTCGGCGACGATGCGATCCGCGATCTCGGGCTCGGCGAGGATCACGACGAGGCTGAAGCGCGTATCCGGCATGGTTTCACCCGTGGAGGAACCGCGCGAACCATGCATAGAGCGGCAGGCCGGCGACGAGGTTGAACGGGAAGGTGAGCGCGAGCGAAGCGGTCAGATAATAGCCCGGATTCGCGGAGGGCAGGGCGAGCCGCACGGCCGCCGGCGCGGCGATGTAGGAGGCGCTGGCCGCGAGCGTCCCGAGCACCGCCGACCCGCCGGGCGACAATCCGACCGCCCAGCCGGCCGCGACCCCGGCCGCGCCATTGACCAGCGGGGCGACCACGGCGAAGGCGACGAGGAAGCGGCCGACCGCGCGCACGTCCTTGAAGCGCAGCGCCGCGACCATCCCGAGGTCGAGCAGGAAGAGGCAGAGCGCCCCCTGGAAGGGATCGGCGAAGAAGGGGCGCACGGCCTCGTAGCCGCGCGGGCCCGCGGCGAAGCCGATCGCGAGGCCGCCCGCGAGCAGCAGGATCGAGCGGCCGGCGAGGACCTCGTGCAGCGCCGTGCCGAGGCCGTCGGCGGAGCGCCCCTCTCGCGCCAGCATGAGGGCGATGACGATCGCCGGGACCTCCATCAGCGCGAGGACCGCCGGCATGAAGCCCTCGGCGGGCATGCCGAGGCTGTCGACATAGGAAAGGCTGGCGATGAATGTGACGGCCGAGACGGAGCCGTAATGCGCCGCGAGGGCCGCGGCGTCGACCGCGCCGAAGTCGCCCAGCCTGCGCAGCGCGGCGTAGACCCAGAACGGGATCGCCGCGCCCAGCGCGATGCCGGCGAAGGCCGGCAGCGCGATCTCCCGCGCGCTCGTGGTCGCGAGCGCGGCGCCGCCCTTCAGCCCGATGGCGAGCAGGAGGTAGATCGACAGCGCCGTGTAGACGGGTTCGGGGAATTTCAGGTCCGAGCGCAGCAGCGTCGCCAGCACGCCGAGCGCGAAGCACAGCGTCATGGGCGAGAGCACGCCGAGGCGAAGGAGGTCGAGCGGTTCCATGCGGGCGCCGCGATATAGGGTCGTCCCGGCCCGCGCGCATCCCCGCGGCCAAGGCTTCGGGGACGGGCTCAGCCCTGCAGGAGCCTCGCGAGGGCCGCGTAGAACGGCAGGCCGATCACCAGGTTGAACGGGAAGGTGATGCCGAGCGACGCCGTCAGGTAGAAGCCGGGGTTGGCGGCGGGCAGGGCAAGCCGTACCGCCGCGGGGGCGGCGATGTAGGATGCGCTCGCCGCCAGCGTCCCGAGCACCGCCGCGCCGCCGGTGCTGAGCCCGATCGCGGTCCCGAGCAGCGTGCCGAGCGCGCCATTGGCCAGCGGCGCGCAGATCGCGAAGGCGACGAGGAACCGGCCTACCCGGCGCGCGTCCTTGAAGCGCTGCGCCGCGACCATGCCGAGGTCGAGCAGGAAGAGGCACAGCGCGCCCTGGAACGGGTCCGAGAAGAAGGGCTCGACGGCTCGGTAGCCCTCGGCGCCGGCGAGGAAGCCCATCAGCAGGCCGCCGGCGAGCAGCAGGATCGAGCGTCCCGCCAGCACCTCGTGCAGCGCCGTGCGCCATGCGCCGCTGGCGCGGCCCTCGCGGGCGAGCAGCAGGCCCGTGACGATCGCCGTGACGTCCATCAGCGGCAACGCCATGGGCATGAAGCCCTCCGCGGGCATGCCGATGCGCTGGACGTAGGCAAGGGCGGCGATGAAGGTGACGCTCGAAACGGCGCCGTAATGCGCGGCGAGCGCCGCGGCATCGGGGCCCGCGAAGCCGCCGAGGCGACGCAGCGCCACGTAGGTCCAGGCCGGTATCGCGACGCCGAGCGCGACGCTCGCCGCGGCGGGCAGCGCGGCCTGGCCGAGGGGATAGGTGGCGAGCGCGACGCCGCCCTTCATTCCGATCGCCATCAGCAGGTAGATCGACAGGCCGGCATAGAGCTGGTCCGGGAACTTGAGGTCCGAGCGCAGCATCGTCGCCGCGACGCCGAGCGCGAAGCTGAGCGTCATCGGCGACAGGAGGCTGAGGCGGAGGATGTCGAGCGAATCCATGGTCTCCCGACGGTCTAGCATGGCCGCGCGCGCGGCGCGCCTGCGCGGTCCCGGGCCAGCGGCGCCGGCGGCTATAAGCGCTTGACGCGATGGCGTCGGGGCGTGGAGCCTCGGCCCCGTCTCGACAGAGGGAGCGCTCGTCATGGATAAGCCCCGGCTGGGACGGCCTTGCGCCGTCCTGCTCGCCATCGCCATCGCCCTTGCCGCGCCCGCGGCCATGGCGGCGGAGCTCGATGGCGCGCGCCTCGGCTTCGCCTGGGCGATCCCGTTCATCGGCGTTCTGCTCTCGATCGCCATCCTGCCGCTCGCCGCGCCCCAGCTCTGGCACCACCATTTCGGCAAGATCACCGCCGCGTGGTCGCTCGCCTTCGTCCTGCCCTACGCCGCGATGGACGGCCTCGGGGCGACCGCGGCGCAGCTCGTCCACGTGCTCGTCGGCGAGTACGTGCCCTTCATCATCCTGATCGGCTCGCTCTTCGTGATCGCCGGTGGCGTCTACCTGCGCGGCAACCTCCACGGCAGCCCGGCGACGAACACCGTCCTGCTCGCCGCCGGCACGGGCATCGCCAGCATCACGGGCACGACCGGCGCGGCGATGCTGCTGGTCCGCGCGGTGATCCGCGCCAACGACGAGCGCGTGCACAACGCCCATGTCATGGTGTTCTTCATCTTCCTGGTCGCCAATGTCGGCGGCTCGCTGACGCCGCTCGGCGACCCGCCGCTCTTCCTCGGCTTCCTCAAGGGCGTCGGCTTCTTCTGGCCGACCGTGCACCTGCTGCTGCCGATGCTGCTGGTGAGCGTGATCCTGCTCGCGGCCTTCTACGCCATCGACAGCCACTTCTACGCCCGCGACGCCGCCTTCAAGGCGCGGCGCGACCCGACCCCTGACACGCCGAAGGGCCTGAGCATCGAGGGCGGGATCAATGTCTGGCTGCTGCTCGGCGTGATGGCCGCCGTGCTCGCCAGCGGCATCTGGAAGCCCGGCATCTCGTGGAACCTGCTGGGCACCGAGGTCCCGCTGCAGGGCATCCTGCGCGACAT
>JBEGVV010000118.1:0-22726 GCA_041178225.1 Pseudomonadota bacterium
CGTTGGTGAGGTCGACGACGCGGATGCCCGCGAGCGGCAGCGTGGCTTGCGTCATCGCGGCCCGGGATCGCCCGACGTCCAGCGCAGCGCGCCGCCGAGCTGGCGGCTGACCGAGACGGCCGCCTGCCTCACGACCACCTTGAACTCGCGCGCCTGCGGCTCGAAGCGGTTGAGGATCCCGGCGAGGGTCAGGGCGCCGACGAACTCGTCGTTCGGCCCGTAGACGGGCGACGAGACGCTCGCGACGTCGGGATCCCGCTCGCCGAAGGTGGCGACCACGCCCTCGGCCGCGATCTCCGCCGCATGGGGCGTCGCGCGACCGGTCCCGTAGGCGATCACGTGCCCGCCGGAGCCCCGCTCGACCGGGGAGATCTCGCCCTCCTCGACATGGCTGCGCGCTGAGCGCGGCGAGTTCACCTTGAAGAGGCAGATCCGCTGGCTGCCGCGCGCGATCCAGAACGAGGCGCTTTCCTGCGTGAGCGCGACCAGCGCCTGCAGGGCCGGGCGGAGGATGGGCTCCAGCTCGAGGTTGCGGCGATAGGCGGAACCGAGCAGCCAGAGCGTGGGGCCCAGGCGATAGCTGCCATCGGCCCCGCGTCGCAGGTATCCGAACCGCTCCAGAGACACGGAGAGCCGCAGGATGGTCGGCTTCGTGAGGCCGGTCTTCAGCGCGACCTCCTTGAGGGACAGCGCGCCCTGCGCCTCGCCCAGGGCGTTGAGGATCGTCATGGCGCGCTCGACGGCGTCGACGCCGATGCGATCGTCGGCGATCTCCGTGCCCTTCTCTTCAGCTTGCATCGCGCGCTCCCGATTCCGTCCGTGGGCGTCAGGGTTGGCCAGCGCCTGCGCGCGCTGGCACGGGCGATCCTACCGCATCGGCGGCTGGCACGAGGATCCGCGCCCGGATCGCCTCGAGGAGCAGGCGCGCGGCGATCTCCTCCGACCGCCCCGAGGGATCGAGCGGCGGGGAGACCTCGACGAAATCGACGCCGCAGAGCGGCGCCGCGGACAGCGCGCCGAGCAGGTCGAGATAGTGGCGCGGCGTGATCTCGCTATGCACGACCGAGCCCGTCCCCGGGAGGAAGCCGGCGTCGAGCGCGTCGATGTCGACCGTGAGGTAGAGCTGGTCGCAGCCGGCCAGCGCATGGTCGAGGGCGCGGCGCGCGACCTCGGCGGAGCCGAGGCGGTGCCAGTCCTCCGCCGAGAAGATCAGGCCGCCCGCGCCCTCGATCTCCGCGACGTCCGCCCCATCGACCCAGCCGGCGATCCCGATCCAGACCATGTTGGAGAGCGCGACGTTGGGCAGCTCCGCGACGCGTCGCGCGTTGGTCGCGTGGTTGTAGCGCCCCCAGGCGCCAAGCCTGTCGCCGAAGTCGAGATGGCCATCGACCTGGATGTAGCCGAAGCGCGACCCGGGCCTCGTATCCGCGAGCGCGCGCGACACGCCAAGGCACGCCGGGTAGCCGTTGAAGTGGTCGCCGCCGACGGCTACCGGGAGCGCGCCCCTCGCCGCGACCGCGCAGGTCATGCCGGCGATGGCCTCGATCGTGGCCTCGACGTCCAGCTCGTCGATGGCCGCGTCGCCGAGATCGACCATGCGGGCCGGATCCCGCAGCGCGTGCACGCGCCCCGAGCGCATGTCGAGCAGGCCCTCGCCGGCGGCATCGCGCGCCAGCCTCGCCATGAGCAGGCTCGTCTCCGCGCGCAGCGCGCGCGGACCGAAGCGCGTCCCGACGCGGCTCGAATGCGTCGCGTCCGACGGCATGCCGACGAAGCCGAGGTCGCCGGGCCGCAGGTCGGCGGCGGTCCCGCGCCGGGCGCCGAAGAAGCTGCGGAGGGGCGAGCGGAACGCGGCCTGCAGGTCATCCATGGTGCTTCTCCACCGGCCTGAGCGCGTCGAGCCGCGCGTAGACGAGATCGAGGACGGCCGTCACGAGCAGGCGCTGCCCGGTCTTGACCGTCGACAGGCCCTGGCGGGAGGGGTCGAGGCCCGTCAGCGCCACGCCAACGACATCCTCCCTGCCAAGGCCACGCAGCCATTCCCGGCATTGGGAAAGCGCGAGGCCATGGAGGCCCGCGAGGCGGCTGCCGCCATGCCAGGTCGAGGCGATCGCGCCGAGGTCGATCGAGGCCAGGCACGCCCGGCCATCGAGCGGCCGGGCGGGCGCGCGCAGCACGTCGACGGGCCTGCGCAATGCATCCTCCAGCCCGTCGCGCATCGGCGCGACGAAGCGCGCCGAGCCGCCGAGCATCGCCGGCAGGGCCCCGCGCCGCGCGATCTCCGCGGACAGCGCGGCCACGCGCTCGCCCGCCGTGGCCTCGCCCGCGAGGAAGTCGATGTCGCCGAGGTCGACGATGCGCCCGGCGATCGCGGCGCCGTCGAGGCGCATGCGACGGTCGATGTCCATCGCGGCCTTCATGTTCGCCGTGAAATGCGAGCCGAAATAGGCGGAGGTCTCGCGGAGCGCGAGCGGCCCGAGGCTCGTGTCCTCGCGGCCGTCGCCCAGCGCCACGCCGAACGCGGCGAGCTGGCCGGGCTTCACCTGCCCGATCGACACGGAGGGGCCGCGCATGAAGGGCAGGTGTCCCGCCATGCGCGGGGTGGGAGCATCCCTCAGGGGCACGAGGTCCCCCCGCCGACATGATCGGCGACGACCTGCAGCACGCGTGCCGCGACGGATGCGTCGCGGCGGCCATCGACGTCGAGGCCGGGTGCGACGCCCGTGACATGGACGGCGACGACGCGTCGCGCGGGCATGGCGCGGATCGCCGCGCGCAGCGCCGCGAGGCTTCGCGGCGGCGCCATCGGCGCGAGCGACGGGGCGATGTCGACCACCACCGCGAGGGGACCGGCCGATGGCCATCCCGCATGGTCCTGCGATGGCTCCACCGTCGCGGCAGCCCCGGCATAGGCGCCGAGCGGCAGGGCGAGCCTGCGTCCGCCGACGAGGACCGGCACCGCGCCCGTCGCCGCGATGGCGGCGACCTGGCGCCGAAGCGCCTCCTCCTGGCGCGCGGGCTCGAGGGGGAAGACGTTGAGGTCGCCAAGGTCCATGCAGCGGACCGAGGCGCGTATCCGCTCGAGCGCGCAGGCATAGCGCACCTGGCGCGCCGCGAAGCGCTTTCCATGGCCCGCGGGGTCCCCATGGTCGAGGAAGAGCCCTGCCATGGCGACGTCGCCTGCGCGCAACTGCTCGATGTCGCCTGTCGGCGCACACAGGAAGGATGGCACCGGCAGCAGCCGTGGCAGCGCCGTGGCCATGTCCACGGCTGCGCTCACGCCGCGCCTCGTGCATGGAGGGAGGCCGCGGCGATCGAGATCGCCTCCGCGGCGATCATCTCGCCATGCCCGCGCGGATCGCGCTCCGGGGACAGGCCAGCCACCGCCAACGCGACGATGCGCATGTCGCCGGCAAGCGCCGCCATGGTCTCCACGACGTCGAGCGCGCTCATCCCGCCGACATTGGCGATCTCCGATCCCGCCGCGTGCCCTGCATCGACGACGCCAAGGTCGAGGACGACCGCGGCGGAGGCTGCTCCTGGGAGGGCATCGAGGGCGGAGCGGACGCGCGCGGCCAGCGTCCCGGCTCCCGTCGCGGGCACGATCGCGCCACCCGCCGCCCGCCACGCGCGCATGGAGGCCGCCGGCAGCAGGTCATGGGTACCGATGGCGAGGCCGCGGCCCGCGAACGGTGCATGGATGGCGTCGAGCCGCGCCGAAAGCAGGATCGTCGCGTCGGCCGCGCTGTCCCGCGCGACGATGGCCGCCTCCGCCACCCCTCCGCCGAGGAGGTACGGGAAGGCGCGGCGGGCGGAGATGCTGGCGGCGATCGCCATGGCTGGCGCCTCGGCGTCGCCAAGGTCGGCGAGGGCGTGCACGGGGCCTCGCTCGGGCGTGAACCAGCTCGCGTCGCGCACGGCGCGTGCCGCGGCCTCGTCGCGCGCGAGGCCGAAGAGTACGACGTCGCCCGCGACGAGGTCCGCGAGCGCGGCAGGCCGCGCGCCGCGGAAGAGGCGGTCGGCGTCGCCGAACCTGTGTATTGGCCTCGCCGGCATGTCACGCGCTCCCCTTCGCACGCCGCCCGAGGAACTGCGCGGCCGCGAGCGCGAGGACGGACACGACGACCAGGCAGGTGGAGATCGCGGCGATCGTCGGGTCGATCTGGTCGCGCAGCGAGTTGAACATCCTGCGCGTGATCGTCGCGTTCTCCCCGCCCGAGACGAACATCGCCACGACGACCTCGTCGAGCGACGTGATGAAGGCGAGGAAGGCGCCGGTCAGGACGGCGAAGCGCACCTGCGGGAGCGTGATGGTGAGGAAGGCGCGCGTGCGCGACGCACCCATGCTGCGCGCGGCCATCTCCTGCGCCATGTCGTAGTTCCTGAGGCTGGCCAGGACGCTGATGACGACGAAGGGCACGGCGAGCGCGGTGTGGGCGAGCACCACGCCGGCGAGCGTGTAGTTGAGGTCGAGGATCGCGTAGAGGTGGAAGATGCCGACGGCGACGAGGACCGTCGGCACGACGATGGGGAGCAGGACGAGGAGTTGCACCCAGTCGCGCAGCCTCGTCGCCCCGCAATGCATGCCATAGGCCGCGAGCGCGCCGATCGGCGTCGCGATCGCCGTCACCAGCGTCGCGGCGACCAGGGAGGTCCGCGTGGCGTCCATCCAGGCCTCGGAGCCGAAATAGGCGCGGTACCAGCGAAGGGACCAGGCCTGGGGCGGGAATTCGAGGTATTGCGAATCGGAGAAGGACATCGGCAGCACGATCAGCGTCGGCAGCATCAGGAAGAGCAGGACCGCCGATCCGTAGGCGGCCAGCGCGCGCCCGGCCCAGGGGGAGCTTCCGGGGAGTGGCTCGCTCGCCATGGCGCTAGCGCACGAAGAGGCGGTCGAGCCCGAAGGCCCGGTTGAGGAGCACGACAAGGCCCAGCGCCATCGCGAGCAGCACCACGCCAAGGGCGCTCGCCGCGCCCCAGTTCGAGAAGATCGTGATCGTCGACTCTATGCGCTGCGCGATCATCTGCACGCGGCCGCCGCCCAGCAGCGCCGGGGTGACGTAGAAGCCGAGCGACAGCACGAAGACGAGGACGATGCCCGCGAAGAGCCCCGGCAGCGACATCGGGACGAAGACGCGCCAGAAGGCGCCGGTCGGGGTCGACCCGAGGCCGATCGCCGCGCGCACCAGGTCGCCGTCGATCGCCTTCATGGAGGCGTAGAGCGGCAGCACGAGGAACGGCAGCATGACATGCACCATGCCGATGATGCTGGCCTGGAGGTTGAAGGCGAGCTGCAGAGGCTGGTCGATGATGCCGAGCGAGATCAGCGTGCTGTTGACCAGGCCGCGCCGCTGCAGCAGCACGAGCCAGGCATAGGTGCGCACGAGGACCGCGGTCCAGAATGGCAGCAGCACGCAGATCAGGAGGAGGTTGGCGACGCGCTGCCTCTGGCGCGCGAGCCAGTAGGCGAGCGGGTAGCCGAGCGCGACGCAGATCGCGGTGACCGCCGCGCTGATCTCCAGGGTGACCAGGAACGCGTCGACGTAGATGTCCCCGCCGAGCCGCCGGTAGTTCTCCAGCGACGGCTCGCCCGCCCGGTCGAGGAAGGACAGCGCCGAGAGCCAGAAGACCGGCAGGAACACCACGACGAGGAGGACCAGCGTCGCGGGGACGGTCAGCCCCGCGAACAGCGCCTGCTCGGCGCGGCGGCCGCGCGACAGCGCGTCCGCGTTGGCGGGCATCGGCGCCCCCGTCACGCCGGATGCTCCGCGAGCACGACCGAATCGTCGCGATGCAGGGCGAGGCCGACGCGCGCGCCGATCGACGCGACCCCCGACTGCGTGGCGCGGTCCGCGGGCACGCGCACCCGCAATTCCAGGCCGCCGCCGGCGTCCACGATGAGCAGCATCGAATCGCCCTGGTAGACCACCTGCCGCAGCTCGCCGCCGAGGCCATTCTCGTCCGCGCCGGCCTCGCCGAGGCGCAGGTGCTCCGGGCGGATCACGAGCCTCAGGTCGCGCCCTGGCGGCACCGCGCCGGCGAGCTTCAGCGGCCGGCCAAGCAGCGTCGCGCCCGATCCCGCGCGCTCGACGGGGATCAGCACGGATTCGCCGATGAAGTCGGCGACGAACAGCGAGGATGGCCTGCGGTAGAGCGCTTCGGGCGCATCGACCTGCGCGATCCGGCCACGGTCGATCACCGCGATGCGGTCCGACATCGTGAGCGCCTCGCGCTGGTCGTGGGTGACGTAGACGATCGTCGCCCCGAGCGCGCGGTGCAGCGCCTTGAGCTCGATCTGCATGTGCTCGCGCAGCTTCTTGTCGAGGGCGGAGAGCGGCTCGTCCATGAGGATGATGCGCGGCTCGAACACGATCGCGCGGGCGAGCGCGACGCGCTGCTTCTGCCCCCCGGAGAGCTGGTGGATGCGCCGGTCGCCATAGCCGGCGAGCTGGACCATCTCGAGCGCCCGCTCGGCGCGGCGCCGCTGCTCCCCGTCGGGCACGCCGCGGATCCTCAGCGGGTAGCGCACGTTCTCGAGCACGCTCATGAACGGGAAGAGCGCGTAGCTCTGGAACACCATGCCAAGGCCGCGCTTGTCCGGCGAGGTCGCGACCATCTCCCTGTCGCCGAAGCGGATCGAGCCGCTGTCCGGGCTCACGAACCCGGCGATCGCCATCAGCAGCGTCGTCTTGCCCGAGCCCGAGGGGCCGAGCAGGGTCATGAACTCGCCCTCGCTTATGTCCAGCGACAGCGAGTCGAGCACGCGCGACGCGCCGTAGCTCTTGACGACGTCGCGGATCGCGATGGGCAGGGCGCGCTGCGCGTGCGTCGCCGTCATGCCGGCCCCGCCCGCCGCAGCCTCGCTTGCGCGCACATCGGACACCCTCCCTCGTGGGGCCGGCGGCGGGCCGGGTCGGCCCGGACCCGCCCGCCGCCCATGCCCGTCAACCGCGCTTCTGCTTGATGCGCTCGAAACGCTCGGTCAGCTGGTCGAGGCGGCCGACATAGAAGTTCGGGTCGACCAGCAGCTGCTTGCCGATGTTCGAGGGATGGGTGTTCACCTTGCGCGCCTCGGCCTCGGTCAGGATCCCGGTCGCGAAGGCGTTCACGTTGACCGGCCCGAGGGGCATCGCCTTGGCGAGGCGCGCCTGCGCGTCGGCCTTGAGCATCTCGTTGATGAGGCGCATGGCGTTCGCCTTGTTCGGCGCGCCGCGCGGGACCATCAGCGCATCGATGTCCATCGTGCCGCCATCGAACACGTAGCCGATCTTCTTGCCGGAGCCGATGACGCTCTCCACCCGGTTGTGGCCCATGTGGATGATGTCGACCTCGCCGTCGCGAAGCAGCTGCGCGGACTGCGAGCCGCCGCGATACCAGACCGACACGTGCGGCGCGATCTCCTCGAGCTTCGCCCAGGCGCGGTCCATGCCCTGCTGGGTCGCCAGCACCTTGTAGACGTCGGGGATCGCCACGCCCTGCGCCATGGTGGCCGCCTCGAGCGCGTAGTTCACCTGCTGGAACAGCGAGCGCTTGCCCGGGAACTTCCTGACGTCCCAGAAATCCGCCCAGGTCCGCGGGCCATTCTCGCCGTAGGTCGATGCCTGCCAGGCGATCACCTTGGTGAAGTTGATGAAGCCGACATAGTGGGAGTTCACCAGTTCCCTCGGGATGCCGTCGGTGGAGACCACGGCGTAGTCGATCGGCTCGAGCGCGTTCTCCCGCTTGAGGGTCTCGGCGGTCGGCAGTTCCTGCTCCGTGACGTCCCAGGTCACCCGGCGCGCGGTGATCTGCGCGCGCACGTCCTGGATGCCGTTCGTGGTGTCCTCGCGCACGGCGATGGCGAGCGCCTGCGCCGCCGGCTTGAGCATCGCCTCGCGCAGCGCGTCCTGGAACGCCCCGCCCCAGGACGAGAAGGTGACCGAGGCCTGCTGCGCGGAGGCGCCGCAGGAAAGGGCCGTGCCCGTGGCCAAGGCGCCAGCGCCGACGACGAGGCTGCGGCGGCCGAATCCAGAACGCATGTGCATCTCCCTCGAGTCCCCAGGTTGCCTCGCGCCGGGTCAGGGACCTCTTGGCGTCGAGACGTTTTGTCTGACAAAACGCCATTCCGCTATTAGATTGGCGCAATGTCCTTGTCAATCGAACCCACAATCCATTGCGCGCCCCGCTGCGTGCATTCCGATGACCGTGGCATGTGGGGAAATCGAGGTTTCGTTCCTCGTAACGACATGGCGGATCGCCCATGATCCGCCTCCACGCCAGCCACTTGCTTGGCGCCCTCGCCTGCGACGGTCGCGTGCTGCCCCGGCCATCCCGCCCGTGGCTGGTCGACCTGTCCGTGCTCAAGCCCTTCGACTTCGTCCCGGCCGGCGACATCGCCGAATTCGAGCCGAGGCCCGATTTCGCCCGCTGGACGCTCGTCGACACGCCCGCGCGCGAGGAAGACGCGCTGCGCTGGAACGAGGTCGAGGCGCATGGGCGCCGGATGCTCGTCTGCGACCGGGTCATCCTCGTGCGCGTGAGCTGGGACGACCTGGACGCCGCCGGCTACGTGCACGGCCGGGACGTCACGATCGACGGCCGGCGCTTCTCGTGCAGGCTGCTGTCCGGCGGCGAGGCATTCCGCGTGGGCGAGGACGGCCATTCGGGCGGCACGCCCGCCAACGAGTGGGACGACATCGTGGGCGCGGGCGCGCAGGTCGCGGGCGCGCCGCCGCCACGCGCGCGGACCTCCGCCGACGTCCTGGACGCAGGGGCGCTCGCCGATCCCCACAACCGCCTCTGGAACTGGTTCGGCGCCGTGAGCTGGACGCAGGAGCCCTATCGTCCCGACCCGCGCCTGCGCGTCTGCCGCGGCTTCCACGCCGCGGGATATTTCTACCTGAACACGCGCTCGCACCGGCACGAGGACATAGGCTGGCGCCCGGTCCTCGAGGAACGCTCATCCTGAGGCGCGCCCGCCGGCCTCACTCCGTCGTGCGGCCGTCGAAATGGGCCTCGTGGGCGTGGGCCTCGGCCTTCGTGCGGTGCAGCGTGCCGTCGACATGCTCGGGCGGGCCGTAGATCGTGTAGAGGTGGAGCGGCGCGTCGCCGGTGTTCGCGAGGTTGTGCCGCGCACCCGCCGGCACGACGATCGCGTCGTCGTCGGCCACCGCGCTGCGCACGCCGTCGATCCAGACCTCGCCCCGCCCCTTCTCCACGCGGAAGAACTGGTCGCGGTCGTCGTGGACCTCCTCGCCGATCTCCTCGCCGGGCTGCAGCGTCATCAGGACGAGCTGCAGGTTGCGGCCGGTGTAGAGCACGCGGCGGAAATGCGCGTTCGCGACCGTCAAGGCCTCGATGTCGCCGATGAAACCCTTCATTGCGTCCTCCTTCGGCACGATGCGGCGGCGCGTTCAGCCGCCCGGGATGATCCAGCCGTCGCGGACCTCGAGCGAGACCCGCGCCCCAGGCTCGAGGGCGAAGGGCTCCGGCGCCACGAGGCGCAGCGTCGCATCGGGGGCGGCGTCGGGCGCGGCCTCGAGCGCGAAGGAGCCGCCGCGATAGGTGACGCGGCGCAGCGTCGCGTGGCCGGCGCCCGGCGCGGCGGGCGCGAAGGCGAGGTCGTCCGGCCGCAGGCAGGCGGCGGCTGCGCGGCGCGGCGCCTCTCCCGGCGCGGCACGCAGCACGCAGTCGATGCCCAGCACGCGCGCGCGCGCGCGGCCGGCATCCGTCGCGGAGAGCACGTCGCAGTCGAGCACGCTCGCATGGCCGATGAACTCCGCGACCATGCGCGTGGCCGGCTCGCGGTAGAGACGCGAGGGCGGGGCGAGCTGCACCAGCCGCCCCTGCGACATCACCGCCACGCGGTCGGCGAGCGCCATCGCCTCCGCCTGGTCGTGGGTGATGTAGAGCATCGTGGTGCCGGTGCGGCGATGGTACTCGTCGAACTCGCGCTGCATCGCGCCGCGCAGGTGCGTGTCGAGGTTGGCGAGCGGCTCGTCGAGCAGCACGAGCGAGGGTTCCATGACGAGGCAGCGCGCGAGCGCGACGCGCTGGCGCTGGCCGCCGCTCAGGTCCGCCGGCCGACGCGCGCCGAGGCCGGAGAGGCCGACGGTCTCCAGCGCCTGGTCGACCCGGCGGCGCATCTCGCCCTCGGCGATGCCGGCGACGCGCAACGGATAGGCGACGTTGCCGGCGACGTCCATGTGCGGCCACAGCGCGTAGCTCTGGAACACGACGCCCACGCGCCGGTCCTCCGGCGGGACATGCAGCCCGGGGCCCGACATCGCGCGCCCGCCGATCGAGATCGTGCCGCCGCCCAGCCGCTCGAACCCCGCGACGAGGCGCAGGATCGTCGTCTTGCCGCAGCCCGACGGGCCGAGCACGGCGATGAACTCGCCGTCGGCGATGTCGAGCGACACGCCGTCGACGACAGGCGGCCCGCCGAAGTCCTTGGTCGCGCGATCAAGCTTCAGTCCCGCCACGGCACGACTCCCTTCGGCATGCGACGCCCGGCCAGCGAGGTCGCGGCCATGATGGCGATGGTGACGACGACGCTGAGCCCGGCCAGCGCCGCCGCGTAGGTGGAATCGCCGCCCTGCTCGAGGCTGAACACGGCGACGCCGAGCGTCTCCGCGCCCGACGACCACAGCAGCGCCGAGACGGTCAGCTCGTTGAAGGCGGTGAGGAACACGATCAGCGCGCCCGCGGCCGCCGCGGGCGCCACCATCGGCAGCGCGATCGTGCGCTGGCGGAAGGCGAAGCGCGCGCCGGCCATCTGCGCGGCCTCCTCGTAGGAGCGGTCGAGCTGCTGGTACGCGCCGACCACCGGGCGCAGCACCAGGATGAGGAAGCGCATCAGGTAGGCGACGAGGATGATCCAGACCGTGTTGTAGAGGCCGAAGCCGAGCAGCGGCAGCGGCTTCAGGAAGAGCAGGATGCAGGCGATGGCGAGCACCACGCCCGGCAGCGCGTAGGGCAGCTCGGAGGCGAAGGCGAGCGCGCCCAGCAGCCTTCCGCCGCGCCGCGCCATGAACCAGCCCAGCGGCAGGGACAGCGCCACCAGCGCCAGCGCCGCGCCGGCGGAGAGCAGGAAGCTGTTCACGAAGGCGCGGCGCGTCGGCCCGTGGTCGAACATGACGAAGCGGTAGTTCTCGAGCGTCGCGTTGGCGGCCGTGAGCTTCACGCCATAGGCCGGCACCAGCGAGGTCAGCACCATCGCCAGCATCGGCAGGACGAAGGTGAAGAGCACGAGCCCCCAGGCCAGCGCCTCGGCCGCCGGGCGCCAGCGCCCGAGCTCGAAGCGCGGCGGGTCGGCCGAGGTCCCCGCGATGCGGTAGTCGGCGCGCGCCAGCAGCCGCGCCTGCAGCCAGATGCCGACGAGGACGATGAGGCCGATGAGGACGGAGAGCGTCGCGACGTCGGAGAGCACGCGCGGGCCGAGGCCCGCGAGGCGCTGGTAGATCAGCGTCGTCAGCACCGTGTAGCCGCCGGGGATGCCGAGCAGCGCGGGGATGCCGAAATTGCCGACGCAGGAGACCATGGTCAGCATCACGCCAGCGACCAGCGACGGCATCATGATCGGGACGACGATGGTCGCGACGACGCGCAGCGGCGAGGCGCCGGTGGCGAGCGCCGCCTCCACGAAGTCGCGCGGCAGCCGGCGCAGCCCCGCGCGCAGCGTCAGGAAGACGAGCGGCGCGTAGTGCACGCCCAGCAGCAGGACGATGCCCTCGCGCGTGTAGAGCGGGTTGCGCGTGCCGAGCGGCGGCGCGAGGTCGAGCATCTTGAGCAGCGGGCTGGCCGGCCCGAAGACCTGCAGCCAGGCGATCGCCGTCACCTGCGGCGGGATCATCAGCGGCAGCACGAAGCCGAAGACGAGGAGCGGCCGCGCGCGCACGTCGGTGAGCGCGGCCAGCAGCGCCATGACGCAGCCGATGGCGGCCGCGAGCAGCGTGCCGCCGAGGGTCGTCTCGAGCGTGCGGCGCGCGGCGTTCCACGTCGCGGGCTGCGAGAGCACCGCGACCGCGGGCCCGCCGCCCGCCGACGGGAAGGCGGATTCGAGCAGCAGGCGCAGGACGGGCGCGACCGCGAGGACCGCCGTGACCGCGACCAGCGCGGCCAGCAGCCAGTCCTCGCGCCCGCGCCCCCGCGCCACGCCCATGCCCCGCGCCGGAAGCGCCGGCCTACTGGCCGAAGCTGTCGGCGAAGCGCTTCTTGTCCGCCTCGATCGTCGCGAGCAGCCCGGCCATGTCCATCGGCATGATCCTGAGCGAATCGACGCTCGGGTAGCCGGCCGGCGGCGCGACCTTGCGGTGCGCCGGCAGGTAGCCCTGGCCCACCGCGAGCTTCTGGCCCTCCTCGGAGAGGAGGAAGTCGACGAAGGCCCTGGCGGCCGCCTGGTTGCGCGCGGTGCGCAGGATGGCGACCGGCTCGGTGACGGCGGTGAGGCCCTCGGCCGGGATCACGAACTCGACGGGCGAGCCCTTCTGCTTGGCGTTGAGCGCCATGAAGTCGACGAGGATGCCATAGGCCTTCTCGCCGCTCGCCACCGAGCGCAGCACCGCGCCGTTGCCGCGCACGGCGGTGGCCTGGTTGCCCTTCATCAGCGCCTCGATGTAGCTCCAGCCGAAGTCCGGCCGCGCGGCGAAGGTGCTCACGGTGATCGCCGCGGCGCCCGAGTAGAGCGGGCTCGGCATCACGATCTGGCCGCGGTACTTCGCGTCGGCGAGGTCCTTCCAGGACGTCGGGCGCTCCTTCGCCCCCGTGTTGTAGACGATCCCCGAGGTGATCAGCTTGGTGCCGAAATAGGTGCGGTCGCGGTCATAGGCCTCGGCCGGCAGGTTGGCCACGTCGGCCCCCGGGTGGGCGAGCAGCCGGTTCTCCTTCTTCAGGAGCTCGAGGCTGATGCTGTCGGCGACCAGCAGCACGTCGGGCTTCGGGTCGCCGGCGGCGATCTCGGCCATCAGCTTGTTCATGATCTCGGTCGTGCCCGAGCGGAAGATCTCGACCTTCACGCCGGGATTGCGGCGCGAGAAGGCGGCGGTCGTCTCGGCCGCGTCCTTGTCGGGCTGCGAGGTGTAGAGCACCAGGGTCTGTGCCGACGCGGCGGTCCAGCCGGCCAGCAGGGCCGCGGCGGCGGAGAGCAGCGCGGTCTTGAGCGTCTTCGTCTTCAGGGCCATGGGTCGGGTCTCCCTTCATGTCCGCCTCGCGGGGCGCGGGCGGGGCTTGCTTGTGCCGGTCGCGTGTTGCGCCGGGATGACGATCCGCCCGCGCCGGGACGCGGGCGAGGCGGCGGCAGATATGGTAGAGGACGCCGGCCACGATCAAGGACCATCGGACGGAAGGCGCAGGGGTGGGCGACGCCAAAGAAGAGCAGATGCGCGCGCGGGTCGCGTGGCTGTACCACGTCGAGGGCCTGACCCAGGCCCAGATCGCGCGGCGCCTTGGCCAGAACCGCGTGCGCGTGCTGCGCATGCTGGCGGCGAGCCGCGAGGACGGGACCGTGCAGGTCCGCATCAACTCGCGCCTCGCGGACTGCGTCGCGGCGGAGCGCAGGCTGGAGAAGGCATTCGGCCTCGAGGAGGCGATCGTCGTGCCGAGCCCGGCCAACCCGGCGCTGGTCGCCGATTCGGTCGGCGGCGCGCTCGGCGCGTGGCTCGGCGACAGGCTGCGCGGCGGGCAGACGATCGGCACGGGCTGGG
Organism: Pseudomonadota bacterium; assembly: GCA_041178225.1. Taxonomy (GTDB): domain Bacteria; phylum Pseudomonadota; class Alphaproteobacteria; order CACIAM-22H2; family CACIAM-22H2; genus CAIOSQ01. The sequence goes on from JBEGVV010000118.1 coordinate 13,683, forward strand.
GCCGCACCCTGCTTGCCTCGCTGCGCGCCGTCGCCGCGCCGCGCGGGCGCAAGCGCAACACCGTCGTGTCGCTGCTCGGCAGCCTCACGCGCGCCCATCCGGCGAGCCCGTTCGAGTTCGCGTGGCGCCTGTCCAGCGTGCTCGCCGCCGACTGCTACTACGTCGCCGCGCCGGTCTACACCTCCGACGCCGCGACCCGCGATTCGCTGATGGCGCAGCGCGGCATCCGCGAGCTCTTCGAGCGCGCGGCGCGCGCCGACATCGCGCTGGTCAGCGTCGGCGCGACGACGCCGGGCTCGACGATCCCGGGCCTCGGCCTGCTCGAGCCGGGAGAGCTCGCCGCGCTGCGGCGCGCCGGCGCGGTGGGCGACCTGCTCGGCCACTACCTGGACGCGGATGGGCGCCTCGTCGACCATCCGCTGAACCAGCGCGTGATGGCGCTCGCGCCCGCGAAGCTGGCGCGGCTGCCCCATGTCGTCCTCGCCTCGGGCGGCGTCGAGAAGGCCGCCGCGATCCGCGCCGCCCTCGAGGTCACGCGGGCGCGCACGCTGGTCACCGACCTGCGCGCGGCGCGGCGCCTGGTCGAGGGCTGAAGCGGCAGGCATCTAGAGCGCGAGCCAGGGCGCCGCCACGAAGTCGCGCAGCCGCGACAGGAAGCGAAGCGCCTCCGCGGGATCGAGCGCCTCGCGGTCGGCGGCGAGCGTGAAGGTCGCGTGCCGGTCGCGGCCGACGAGGCCGAAGGCGAGGATCGGCGGCCCGCCCCGGAGCGGCGCGGCGGCGTGGTCCTCGATGCCGAGCCGCCCGACATTCGCGAGCACGAGCGCGGGGCGCGGCGCGATCGCTTCGCCATCGTCGCCAGCAGCCGCGAGGCGCGCGAGCTCCGCCGCGATCCACTCGGCGCGCCGCCCCCGGAGGTCGGCGAGCAGCGCCAGTCGCGTGCCGCCCTCGCGCGCGACGGCGACCGCGACATCCACCCGGCCGCCTGCCGGGCCGAGCAGCGCGGGATGCGCGGGCAGCAGCGCGCCGAGCAGGCGCAGCAGAAGCGCGGTCGGCCCGGGCGGCGCGGTTCGCGGGTGCGCCGCGACGATGCGCGCGCGCAGGTCGAGGAGCGCGCCCATGTCGGCGCGGATGCTGGAATGGAAGGCAGCGACCGGCGCGGTCGCGGACGGCGCCGCGGCGCGCGTGGACGCGGCGTCGCGGGCGGCCTCGACGTCGGCGCGGCCGATGCGCCCGCGCGGGCCGGTGCCGCGCAGGGACGCTAGGTCGAGGCCGTTCTCGCGCGCCAGGCGACGCGCCAGCGGCGTGGCGCGCGGACGCGGATCGGCGCCGGCGGGTGCGGAGGACGCGCGTGCGGCGCGGCGGGCGGCGGCGCGGCAGCGACCTGCGGCACGCCGGCCTCCGCCGCCTCGCCCGCGGCGAGGATCCGCGCCACGACGGTGCCGACGGGCACCTCGACGCCGGCGGGCACGAGGATCGGGCCGAGCGTGCCCGAGGCGGGCGCGTCGATCTCCATCGCCGACTTGTCGGTCTCGATCTCGAAGAGCAGCGCGCCCTCGCGCACCGCGTCGCCGGGCGCGGCCTTCCAGGCGCGGATCGTGCCGCGCTCCATCGTCATGTCGACGCGCGGCATGATCACGTCGACGGCCATGTCAGCCCCCGGCGGCGAGGCTGCGCAGAGCCGCGACGATGTCGGGCACCTGCGGCACGGCTGCCTTCTCCAGCACGGGGTTGTAGGGCAGCGGCGCGTCGCGCCCGCCCAGCCGCATGATCGGCGCGTCGAGGAAGTCGAAGGCCTCGCTGCCCGCGACATGCGCGGCGATCTCGGCGCCGATGCCCAGCGTGCGCACGCCCTCGTGCACGACGAGCAGGCGCCCGGTGCGGCGCGCGCTCGCCTCGATCGCCGCGGTGTCGATCGGGCGCAGCGAGCGCAGGTCGATCACCTCGGCGTCGATGCCCTCGGGCGCCAGCGCCTCGGCGGCCTCGAGCGCGCGATGGACCATGATCGAGGTCGCGACCACCGTGGCCGTGCTGCCGGCGCGGCGCGTCACCGCGGTGCCGATCGGCACGCGGTAGGGCTCCGCCGGCACGTGGCCCTTCGTCTTGTAGAGCAGCTTGTGCTCGAAGATCAGGACGGGGTTGGGGTCGTCGATCGCCGCGAGCAGCAGGCCCTTGGCGTCGTATGGCGTCGAGGGCTGCACGACCTTGAGCCCGGGCACGTGGGCGAACCAGGCCTCGAGGCTCTGCGAGTGCTGCGCCGCCGCGCCCGTGCCCGAGCCCGCGGGCATGCGCACGACCATCGGCACGCTCGCCTTGCCGCCGAACATGAAGCGGATCTTCGCCGCCTGGTTGACGATCTGCTCCATCGCCAGCGTGACGAAGTCCGAGAACTGGAACTCCAGCACCGGGCGCATCCCGGTGATCGCCGCGCCGACCGCGGCGCCGGCGATGCCGAGCTCGCTGATCGGCGTGTCGATCACGCGCTCCTCGCCGAAGCGGTGGACGAGGTCGCCGGTGACGCCGAAGGCGCCGCCATAGACGCCGATGTCCTCGCCGAGCGTGAAGACGCGCGGGTCGGCCTCCATCGCCTGGGCGAGCGCCTCGCGGATCGCCTCCGCGTAGGTGAGCTCGCGCGTCGCGGGGGCAGTGGTGTCAGGCATAGACGTCTCGTTCCAGCTGGGCGGGATCGGGATCGGGGCTCGTGCGCGCGAACTCCACGGCCGCCTCGATCTCGGCGGCGGCCGAGGCCTCGATCGCCGCGGCCTCGGCGGCGTCCAGCCTCCCGGCCTCGACGAGCGCGTCGCGCAGGCGCGGGATCGGGTCGCGCGCGCGCCACTCCTCGATCTCCTCCTTGGTGCGGTAGAGGTTGCGGTCGCTCTTGGAGTGGCCGCGCAGGCGGTAGGTCTTGCACTCCAGCAGCGACGGGCCCTCGCCCGCGCGCGCGCGCGACACGGCCGCGTCCGCGGCCTCGACCACCGCGAGCAGGTCGTTGCCGTCGACCACCGTGCCGGGCATCGCGTAGGCGGCGGCGCGGTCGGCGACGTTGGCCACGGGCATCGAGCGCGCGGTCGACATCGACATGCCGTACTTGTTGTTCTCGCAGACGAAGACGACCGGCAGCTTCCAGATCGCGGCGAGGTTGAGGGCCTCGTGGAAGGCGCCCTCGTTCGACGCGCCATCGCCGAAGAACACCATGCAGACCTGGCCCGAGCGACGCATCTTCGCGCTGAGCCCGACGCCGACCGCGATCGGCAGGCCACCGCCGACGATGCCGTTGGCGCCGAGGTTGCCGCCGGCGACGTCGGCGATGTGCATCGAGCCGCCGCGGCCGCGGCAATAGCCGGTGTCCTTGCCGAAGAACTCCGCGAACATGAAGCGCGGGTCGGCGCCCTTGGCGATGCAGTGCCCGTGGCCGCGATGCGTGGACAGGATGTAGTCGTCGGGGCGCAGCGCCGCGACGGCGCCGACGGCGCTCGCCTCCTGCCCGATCGAGAGATGCATCGTCCCGTGGATCAGCCCGCGGATGTAGCTCTGCTCGGCCGCCTCCTCGAAGCGGCGCACGAGATGCATGCGCCGCAGGCACAGGCGCAGCCCCTCGTCGCCCAGCAGCGCGAATGCGGGGCGCTCGTTGCGGCGCGGGTCGACCCCGGCGCTCACGGCGCGGCCCCGGCGTCGCCGTCGAGCATGCGGTCCTGCAGCCGGCGCAGCCGCACGATCTCGAGCGTCTCGTCGAGGCGGCAATTGTCCTCGGTCAGGTATTCGCCGGCGCGGATCGGCGCCGTGGTGACGCCGCCCTGCGCGAGGCCCAGCGGCACCGCGCGGATCGAGCGCGCATGCGCGCGCGTCGTCGCCCAGCCGCGGTAGCAATGCTCGCCGATCGCGTCGAGCCGCGTGCCGGCGGGCAGGTCCTTCTTCGCGAGCGCCGCGCATTCGCCGACCGGGCGCTCGAGCGGGATCATGTGGCTCTGGCGGAACAGCACCGCGGCGGCGGCCGAGAGCGGCACCTCGAGGCTGGTGAGGTGGTAGGGGCGGAAGAACGTGTAGTACGGCCCCTCGCCGAGATGCAGGTCGTGCATGCGCTCGCGCAGGCGCGGATGGCGCAGCTCCGTGACCACGAACACGCCGGGCGCCACGCCCTTCGCGACCGTGAAGTCGACCACGCCGCGCCGCGAGAGCAGCCCGCCATCCTCGCGCGGGCAGAGCACCTTGTGCAGGTCCGCGAGCTTCGCATCCGGCCCGTGCATCCCGGGCCGGTCGGGCACCAGGCCCGTGGCGTTCGCGATCGCCGTCATCTCGATCATCGTCTTCGAGCCGTCGACGAACTCCACGAGCATGCGCGGGTTCATGTTCCGCCGCGCCGCCTCCTCGCGGTACTCGTCGGGCGTCGCCTCGACGCGGAACGGGTTGTTCTTGCCCTTGCCCGCCGCGATCACCGGCCAGCCCATGCCCTGGACGAAGTTGATGAGCTCCATCGCCGAGCTCGGCTCGTCGCCCGCGCCCAGCGTGTAGACGACGCCAGCCTTCTCCGCCGCGCGGCGCAGCCAGGCGCCGATCGTGACGTCGGCCTCGACGTTCATCATCACGATGTGCTTGCCGGCCTCCATCGCGCGCAGCGCGACCTGCGCGCCGACATTGGGGTTGCCGGTGGCGTCGATGACCACGTCGACGAGGTCGCAGCCCGCGACCAGCGAGGCGTCCGGGACCACGGCGGCGCGGCCCGCGCCGATCGCCGCCTCGACCGCGCGCGCGCCGTCGCAGGCGACCGCCGCGCCGGGCGTCCCGGCGATGTCGAAGGCCTTCATGGCGCGCGCCGCGTCGAGGTCGGCGACGACCGCGACCTCGATGCCCGGCATCTGCCCGACCTGGGTGACGATGTCCGTCCCCATCTCGCCGGCCCCCACGAGGCCGACGCGCACCGGGCGTCCCTCGGCGGCGCGGCGGCGCAGCCCTTCGGCGATGTTCACGACGGCGTTCCTCCAGCCGCACCTGCGCGGCGCGCGCGAGGCTAATGAACAAAGATCATGCCATCAATACACATGTTCAACGCTGCTTGAACGCGCGCGGCGCTTCCGCCATTGTCGCCCCGGGGAAATGGATGGCGCGCGACGCCGCGCCACGGGGGAGGACGCATGATGACGCTCACGCGCAGGAACTTCGCCGCCACGGCGGTGGCCACGGGGATGCTCGGCGCAGCGCATGGCGCGCGCGCGCAGGCGGCGCGGCGCCTGACGCTCTACATGGGTCCGCCCGAGCCGACCTGCGCCGCGCTGGTCGCGGGCTTCGAGCGCCGCTCGGGCATCCGCGCCACGATGCTGCGCCTGTCCGCCGGCGAGGCGGTCAACCGCATTCGCGCCGAGCGCGCCAACCCGCAGGCGAGCGTGCTCTACGGCATCGGCCTTCCGTCGATGATGACGCTGAAGGCGGACGGCCTGCTGCAGCCCTACAGGCCCGCGGGCTCGGAGGCGATCGCGGCGAAGCATCGCGACCCCGAGGGATTCTGGACCGGCATCGACGTGGACTTCATCGGCTTCGCCTCGAACCGCCAGTTCCTCGCGGAGAAGAAGCTCAAGGCGCCCACGAGCTGGGAGGACCTCGCGCGACCCGAGTTCGCGGGCCAGGTCTGCCTAGGCAACCCAGCCACCTCGGGCACCGGCTACACCTTCATCACCACCGTCCTGCAGGCGATGGGCGAGGAGAAGGGCTGGGCCTACCTCAAGCGCCTCGACGCCAACGTCGCGCAATACACGCGCTCGGGCATCGGCCCGACCCAGCTCGTCGGGCGTGGCGAGGTCGGCGTCGGCATCCTCTTCGCGCACGACATCCTCGGCTCGATCCACAAGGGCTTCCCGATGGAGATGTCGCTGCCCGCCGAGGGCACGGGCTACGACCTGTTCTGCGCCGTCATGATCAAGGGAGCGCCCGAGCCCGAGGCCGCGCGCACCTTCCTCGACTGGGCGGTCACGCCGGAATCGCAGGAGCTGCTCGCCGCATCGGACTTCTTCGACGTGCCGACGCATCCCGCGGCGAGGATCCACCCGATCGTCGAGCCGTTCCGGAACGCGAAGCTGATCGACTATGACTTCGACTGGGCCGGCAAGCCCTCGACGCGGCAGGCGATCGTGACGCGCTTCCAGAACGAGATCCTCGCCGGGCGGAAATGACGCCATGACGGCGGTGGCGGCGGCGGGGCGGCGCGGGCACGGGGCGCTGGCCCTCCAGCTCGCGCTCGGCGTCCTGCTGCTGCTCGCCATCGCGTGGCCGATGGCGGACCTGCTGCGCCGCGCGCTCGGCGACGGCGACCTCGCCGCGTCGCCGCTCGCCGCGGCGCTGGGCGATCGCTTCGCGCGCCGCGTGCTCTGGAACACGCTGCTGCTCGGCGCGGCGCTCGCGGTGGTCGGGACCGCGCTCGCCACCGCCTATGCCTACGCGATGACGCGCATCGACATCCCGTGGAAGCCGCTCTGGCACTTCCTGGCGCTGCTGCCGACGATCTCGCCGCCGATCCTGATGGCGCTCGCGCTGGTCCTGCTCTACGGCCGGCGCGGCATCGTGACCAGCGGCCTGCTGGGCATGAAGACCACCGCGCTCTACGGCTTCTGGGGCCTGCTCGCGGCGCAGGTCATCTCCTACTTTCCCTTCGCCTACCTGCTCATGGCGAACCAGTTCCGTGGCCTCGACGCCTCGGCCGAGGAGGCCGCGCGCACCCTCGGCGCGACCTCGTGGCAGGTGCTGCGCACCGTGAGCCTGCCGCTGCTCGTGCCCGGGCTCGCGGCCTCGGCGCTGCTCCTGGTCGGCTATTCCTTCGCCGACCTCGGCAACCCGCTGCTGCTCGGCGGCGACTTCCCGGTGATGTCGGCGCAGATCTACCTCGCCATCATCGGCATGTACGACGTGCCCCAGGGCGCTGCCCTCGCGGTGCTGCTGCTGCTGCCCGCCGCGCTGATGTTCGCGATGCACAAGTGGATCGGCGCGCGCATGACGCACGCCGCCGTCGGGGCGCGCGGCGCCGGCGCCGCCCGGGCGCGTGGCTCGCGCCGCGCGCGCATCGCCGCGCTGTGCCTCGTCGGCGGCGTCGGCGCGGTGATCGCGCTGCAGTACGCGACCATACTCGCCGGTGCCTTCACGCAACTCTTCGGCATCAACCATGCGCCAACCCTGCGCCACTTCGAGGCGGTGCTCGCGCGCCAGCGCGGCGCGCTGCTCGACACGTTCCTGCTCGGGAGCATGGCCGCAGCGCTGTCGGTGGCCATCGGCCTGCTCGTCGCCTGGGTGGTGGCGCGCACGCGGCTGCGCGGTCGCTGGATCCTGGACGCCGTCGCCGCGGCGCCGCTCGCCATCCCCGGCACGGTGATCGGCCTCGCCTTCGCCCTCGCCTTCAACCAGCCACCGCTCGTCCTCACCGGCACCGCCGCCATCGTCGTGATGGCCTTCGTCGTGCGCTCGCTGCCCTATGGCGTGCGCTCCGGCGTCGCCGCGCTCGACCAGGTCCACCGCTCGCTCGACGAGGCATCGACGACGATGGGCGCGAGCCCCGCGGCGACGTTCCGGCGCATCCTCCTGCCGCTCGTGCGCCCCGCGCTGCTCGCCGGCATGGTCTTCGCCTTCACGCGCAGCGTGACGACGCTGAGCGCGGTGATCTTCGTGGTCTCGCCGCACTGGGCCCTGGTCACGCCCGCGATCCTCTCGCAGATGGACCGCGGCGACGTCGGCGAGGCGGCGGCGCTGAGCGTGCTCGTGGTGCTGATGGTGCTGGCCGTGATCCATGGCGTGCCGCGGCTGCTCGGGCCGGACTGGCGCGGCGCGCGCGGGGTGGGGGGATGAGCATGGGCGACGGGACGGCGAAGGCGCTGCGCATCGCGGGGCTGTCGAAGGCCTACGCGCCGGCGCGCGGCCGGGCGGTGCAGGCAGTCCGCGACTTCTCGCTCGAGCTCGCGCCTGGCGAGTTCGTGACGCTTCTCGGCCCGTCCGGATGCGGCAAGACCACGGTGCTGCGCTGCCTCGCCGGCCTCGAGGACCTCGACGCAGGGGAGATCTCCATCGGCGGCGCGCGGATCGAGGGGCTGGCGCCGCATCGACGGCGCATCGGCCTCGTCTTCCAGAGCTACGCGCTCTTCCCCCATCTCAGCGTGTTCGAGAACGCGGCCTACTCGCTGCGGCTGCGCCGCGCACCGGAGGGGGAGGTCCGCGCGGCGGTCGAGGCGGCGCTCGCCGCGGTCGACCTGTCGGCGCTCGGCGCGCGCATGCCGGGCGAGCTCTCCGGCGGCCAGCAGCAGCGCGTCGCCGTGGCGAGGGCGCTGGTCATGAAGCCCGACCTGCTGCTCTTCGACGAGCCTCTTTCCAACCTCGATGCGCGGCTGCGCATCCAGGTCCGCGCCGAGCTGCGGCGCCTGCAGCGCGCGCTCGGCATCACGGCCCTCTACGTCACCCACGACCAGGACGAGGCCATGAGCCTCTCAGACCGAATCGCGGTGATGCGCGCTGGGCGCATCGAGCAGGTGGCCCCCCCGCGCGAGGTCTATGCGCGCCCGGCGACCCTCTTCGTCGCCGGCTTCGTCGGCAAGGCCAACGCGCTGCCCGCGCGCGCGGCGCCGGCCACCGGCTGCGCCACGGCCATCGCCATCCTCGGGCACGAGGTCGCCCGCCCCGCCATGCCCGGCGAGCCGGAGGGCGACTGCATCGCGCTGCTGCGGCCCGAGGCGATCCGGCTCGCGGGCCCAAGCGAGCGCGGCATCGCGGGCAGGATCGAGGAGATCGAGTATCTCGGCGACCGGATCGAGTACCGTGTGCGTGCCGGCGACATGCTCGTCACCGTCGTCGAGCCGGCGCTGCAGCGTGCGTCGACGCTGGCCGAGGGGGCGGAGGTCGCGCTCGTCCCCGCGGCGGACGCGATCCACCTGCTGCCACCGGAGCCGGGCTGAAACGCCACGGAGACAGCCATGCGCCACGACTACGCCTCGATCGGCTTCTACACCTTCGACTGCCTTGGCTGGCCGTTCACCGGCGTTCCCGATGGCGGCGGCACGGTGTTCCTCGACGACTTCACGCTC
>JBEGVV010000119.1:0-2710 GCA_041178225.1 Pseudomonadota bacterium
GGCGAGCCCGCGCCGCTGATCACCTGGCCGCTGGTGGTGACGAAGGGGCCGTCGGGCAAGCGCGAGGACGGCTTCAACCTCGGCATCTACCGCATGCAGGTGACGGGGCGGAACACGACGCTGATGCGCTGGCTCAAGCATCGCGGCGGCGCGCAGCACCACCAGCGCTGGCAGAAGAGCGGGCGGCGCGAGCCGCTGCCGGCCGCGGCGGTGATCGGCGCCGATCCCGGCACGATCCTCGCGGCGGTGACGCCGGTGCCCGACACGCTGTCCGAGTACCAGTTCGCAGGGCTCCTGCGCGGCAGGCGCGTCGACCTCGTCGATTGCAGGACCGTGCCGCTGAAGGTGCCGGCGGAGGCCGAGATCGTGATCGAGGGGCATGTCAGCCTCGACGACCATGGCGACGAAGGGCCCTACGGCGACCACACCGGCTACTACAACAGCGTGGAGAAGTTCCCGGTCTTCACCGTCTCGGCCATCACCATGCGCCGCGACCCGATCTACCTCTCCACCTTCACCGGCCGCCCGCCCGACGAGCCCAGCGTCCTCGGCGAGGCGCTCAACGAGGTGTTCATCCCGCTGCTGCGCCAGCAATTCCCGGAGATCGTGGATTTCTGGCTGCCGCCGGAGGGCTGCTCCTACCGCATCGCCGTGGTGTCGATGAAGAAGGCCTATCCGGGCCACGCCAAGCGCGTGATGCTCGGCGTCTGGTCCTACCTGCGCCAGTTCATGTACACGAAATGGGTGATCGTCGTGGACGACGACATCGACGCGCGCGACTGGAAGGACGTGATGTGGGCGGTGTCGACGCGCATGGACCCGGCGCGCGACGTCACGATGGTCGAGAACACGCCGATCGACTACCTCGACTTCGCCAGCCCGGAGAGCGGGCTCGGCTCGAAGATCGGCCTCGACGCGACCAACAAGTGGCCGCCCGAGACGAAGCGCGAATGGGGCGAGAAGCTCTTCATGGACGAGGACGTCGTGCGCCGCGTCACGGAGAAATGGGCGAGCCTCGGGCTTCCGGGCGAGGGCAAGCCGATCTGGCGCTGAGCCCCCGCGCGCCTCAGCGCGGCGGCTCGGCCTGCAGCCGCGCGACGACGCGCCCCGACGCGTCGATCAACTCGAGGAGGTCGCCCGCGACGCGGTGGGCCGTCGTGGCGTGGAGAGCGCGCGCGAAAGCCGCGGCCTGCTCCATGCCTTCCGGGCAGGCCATGCGCGTCGCGCCGATGCCGGAGAAGGACAGCCGCGCGCCATCGAGCGCATAGCCGCCGACCATGCGGTTGCAGCCATCGGAGCCCGAGAGCCGCCCGCCCTCCACGGCGAGGACGAGATGCGGCGCGCGCGATGCGTCGGCGGCGACCACCGACGCATCGTCCAGCGCGACGAGCCGCCAGCGCGTGCCCGCGAGCGGCGCGGCGTCGGCGGCGGCGACGCGCACCAGCACGATCTCCACCTCGCGTCCCGCGCCCGCGCCCAGCACGGGATGCGCGACGTCGGTGGTGAAGAGCAGCCGCCCCGCGTGGCGGATCTCGGCGCGCACGACATAGCGCCGCCCGGCGGCGATGCGCGCGGCGTCGTAGGGGATCTCGAACCGGAACGGCGACTGGCCCGCGGGGTCGAGCCTCGCGCGGCCAAGCACCTCGGCCGCCGCGTCGGCGCGCGACACGTCCTGCAGCGTCGCCTCGAACACCGCGTCGGGCGGCAGCGCCATGCGCTCGCGATGCAGCGCGCTGCCAGGGACGACCTGCGCAGCGGCCGGCAGCGCGAAGGCAAGGACGAGGAGGATCGGCAGGATCGCGGCGCGCAGCCCGCGGGCTGGCCCCGGCCTGGCCGGATGCGACGGGAACGCGGGTCGATCGCTCATGTGACGGGCCTCCTCGGGCTGCGCCTCTGCCCGGCGGCAGCCAAGCACGCGTGGCGGCGCGCCGGAAGGGGACCGGGGGTGGAAACGGTCGACCAGCCCGCGCCGTCACCCATGCCCCGACGCGGCGCTGGTGCCCCTGGGCCGCTCCGACGCGGCGAAGCGGGACAGGAGTTCCTCGACGTCGTCGAACCGCAGCGGCTTCGACAGGAAGCCATCCATGCCCGCTGCCTCGCAGGCGGCGCGGTCCTCGGCGAAGGCACGCGCGGTCATGGCGACGATCGGGACCGGGGCGAGCCCGCGCTCCAGCTCGCGGCGCCGGATCTCGCGCGTCGCCTCGATACCGTCGAGCTCGGGCATGTTGCAGTCCATGAGCACCAGCGCCGGGCGATCGGCGTCCATGGCGCGCGCCACGGCGGCCCGTCCGTCGACGACGGCCTCGTGCCTGATGCCGAGCCGGCGCAGGAAGGCCTCGACCACGAGCCGGTTCGCCGCCACGTCCTCGGCGACGAGGACGTGGCCAGCGAAGGCCAGGCTGGCGGAGGAGGGCGCGCGCGCGATCCGGGCGCATCCGGCGCCCGGCACCTCGGACGCGGACGCCACGCCCGCGCGCAGGGTGAACCAGAAGCTCGCACCCTGGCCGGGCGCGCTCTCGACGCCCGCGGTCCCGCCCATCTGCCGCGCCAGCATGAGCACGATGGACAGGCCGAGCCCCGTTCCCCCGGCATGGCGCGACGGCACGTTGTCGAGGCGCGTGAACGGCTGGAAGAGCTGCGCCACCTCCTCCCCGCTCATGCCCGGACCCGTGTCGACGACGCGGAACTCGAGCTCGGCCTCCGCGTCGCC